>NZ_DLTK01000002.1:0-31455 GCF_002500885.1 Brevundimonas sp. UBA7838 | reverse complement strand
GTTCACGTTCACATTGACGTTGTGGTTGGCGTTGTAGTTGCCGCCGCCATAGTGACCGCCGCCGCCGCATCCCCCGCCGCAGCCGCCGCCGGGATGGCCGCCGCCATAACCCCCGTGACCGGGACCACCGGCCAGAGCGGGCGCTGCGGAGAGCAGCAGAGCCGCCGACGCGGCGGTAAGTATCGACTGTATCGTCACGGGACAGACTCCTCTGAGTTGTCCCGACACTGGCAAGTCCGGCGCCTGTTTCTTAAGGCGTGGTTAACCTTGGCGCCCGTCGCAGCAGGTTCGGCGGGTCAGAAATCGACCGCCAACCCCTTCTTTTCCCAGTCGCCGAAACGGGTCGGTTCGGGTCCGGTCGGACCGCCGTATTCCGTGTCCGTCTGAACCGTCGATTCCGCCGCGCGACGATCCGCCGCTTCCTGAAGCGCGCGCCGTGCGGCCTCGCTGAGCGGTCGTTCAGGCGTGGCGTGGGGCACGTCGGCGTTGAAGACAGGCGTCGCAACCGGCGTTTCGTCGGCGTCATTCGGCGCGAGGGTGGGATGTTCGGTCACAGGGCGGCTCCCTTGAGGCTTGATGCGCCTTCTCTCAAATAGAGGTTCAAGCCCGGGACGCCAGACGGATCGGGAATGGAACCGTGATGAACCATCTGAAGACCTTCATTCTGTTGGCGGCGATGACGGCCCTGTTCGCAGGGGTCGGCTATATGATCGGCGGCGCGACCGGCATGGCGATCGCCCTGCTGTTCGCGGGCGGGATGAACCTGTTCAGCTACTGGAACGCCGACAAGATCGTGCTGAAGATGTACCGGGCCCAGCCGGTCGACGAGCAGCACCCCAACGCCGTGGTCAGGAACTACGTCGCCGACGTGCGTCAGATGGCCCGCGACGCCGGCCTGCCCCAGCCGCAGGTCGCCATCATTCCCAATGATCAGCCCAACGCCTTCGCCACGGGCCGAAACCCCGAGAACGCCGCCGTCTGCGCCACCACCGGCCTCCTGGACATGCTGACGCGCGAGGAGGTGCGCGGAGTGATGGCGCACGAGCTGGCCCATGTGAAGAACCGCGACACCCTGATCATGACGGTGACGGCGACCATCGCCGGCGCCATCGCCGCGCTCGCCAACTTCGCCCTGTTCTTCGGCGGCAACGACCGCGAGCGGCCGGGCGGCGTTATCGGCACGATCGCCCTCATGCTGCTGGCGCCCATGGCCGCCGGTCTGGTGCAGATGGCCATCAGCCGCGGCCGCGAATATGAGGCCGACCGCGTCGGCGCCGAGATCGCCGGCGATCCCCAGGCCCTGGCTTCGGCTCTGCAGAAGATCGACGCCTACGCCCGGCGGATCACCAATCAGACGGCCGAGCGCAATCCGGCATCGGGTCAGATGTTCATCATCAATCCGCTGGCGGGCCGTGGCGCGGACAATCTGTTCTCGACCCATCCGGCGACGGGAAACCGCGTCCGGGCCTTGATGGAGCTGGGCGCGAAGATGGGCATGCAGCCGCGCGCTCGAACGCCGGACCTGACCCAGCCGCGACCGGCCGCCGGTTTCACGACCACCGGCGTCCCCACCACCCCGACGGAACCGCGCGGTCCCTGGGGCTGATCGTCGCGGCCTGAACACCGTTTGCGGTTTGCACTCCGCGACCGGATCACCTCAGATGCGCCCCTGTTCAGCCATCGGGCTTTCTTGGGGAAATCCATGTCGCGTCTGCTCGCCTTCGTCTCCGCCGCCGCTCTTCTCGCCACGCCGGTCGCTGCCCAGTCGGTGGACCGCGTCGCCGTCAACGGCATCATCGACCAGGGGCTGAACCACAGCCAGGTGATGCAGACCGCCGCCTATCTGACCGACCGGATCGGCGGGCGGATGACCAACTCGCCCCAGATGCGCGAGGCCGAACGCTGGGCGCAGCAGCAGTTCCGCGACTACGGCTTGTCCGACGTGCGCGCCGAAGGGTTCGAGTTCGGCCGGGGCTGGTCCATCGTCCGCTCCAGCGCCCGCATGACCGCGCCGCGCCCGCTGGATCTGCGCGCCATCCCGGTGGCCTGGACGCCCTCGACCAATGGCGTCATCAGCGGCGGCGTGATCGTGGCCCCGATCTCCAAGGTCGAGGATTTCGACAAGTGGCGCGGTAAGCTGTCGGGCAAGATCGTCATGCTGTCCCAGCCGGGCACGGGATCGGAGCCGACCGAGCCGGCCTTCCGCCGCTGGACCAGCGCCGAACTGGCCGAGCGCAACACCTATAATCAGCCTCAACATTCGCCGGCCGCCATCGAACGCTCGCTGAAGACCGTCAACTTCGCCAATCAGCTGGACGCCTTCCTGGCTGAACAAGGCGCCTTGGCCTGGGTGCGGATTTCCCAGCGTGACGGCGGCCTGCTGCACGGCACGGGCTACACCTATCAGGTCGGCGCGACGCCCAAGCTGGCGGGGATGGAGCTGGCGGCCGAGGATTATCGCCGTCTGGCGCGCCTCGCCCTGACCGACGCGCCGCCGACGCTGGAGCTGATGAGCGAGGTCCGCTTCCACGACGAGGACGTCAACGCCTACAACATCCTGGCCGACATCCCCGGCACAGCGCGCGGAACCGAATACGTCATGGCCGGCGCCCACCTGGACAGCTGGGTCGCCTCGGACGGCGCGGTCGACAACGCCGCCGGCAGCGCGGTGGTCATGGAGGCCGCCCGCATCCTGAAGGCGCTCAACGTCGAGCCCAAACGCACCATTCGTTTCGCCCTGTGGAACGGCGAGGAGCAAGGCATCCTGGGCTCGCTGGCCTATGTTGACCGGCATCTGGCGACGCGCGCGCCGTCGAACGACCCGGCGCTGGCGGGCCTGCCGGACAACCGCACCTGGCGCAGCCGCTGGCCGATCGAGCCGCGCGCCGGCTATCGCGATCTGGTCGCCTATTTCAATCTGGACAACGGCTCGGGCAGGATCCGCGGCATCAACGCCGAGGGCAATGTCGCCGCCGCCCCGATCTTCCAGGAATGGCTGGCGCCCTTCGCCAGCATGGGCGCAACGACCGTCTCGTTGCGCAACTCAGGCGGCACCGACCATGTCTATATGCAGACCGTGGGCGTGCCGGGATATCAGTTCATCCAGGACCCGCTCGACTATTCCAGCCGCCTGCACCACACCAGCATCGACAGCTACGACCACCTGAAGGCTGAAGACCTGCGTCAGGCGGCCGTCATCTTGGCCAGCTTCCTGCTGAACGCCGCCAACCGCGACGAGCCCCTGCCGCGCATGCCGCTGCCGACCCAACCCACGCCGAGCGATCCGTTCGAATATCCGGCGGCGGATTAAGAGTTGAGGGGCGAGGAAAACCTCGCCCCTTTTCTTCTTATCGGATCACGCGCGCTCGACGCACATGGCCACGCCCATGCCGCCGCCGATGCACAGCGTCGCCAGACCCTTTTTCGCGCCCGAGCGCTTCATCTCGAACAGAAGCGTCGTCAGGATGCGCGCGCCCGAGGCGCCGATGGGGTGGCCGATGGCGATGGCGCCGCCGTTGACGTTGACCTTGGCCGGGTCGAGACCCAGCTCCTTGACCACGCACAGGCTCTGAGCGGCGAAGGCCTCGTTGGACTCGACCAGATCCAGATCGGCGACGCTCCAGCCCGCCTTCTCGAGCGCCTTCTTGGACGCCGGGATCGGGCCGGTCCCCATGATCGACGGATCGACGCCGGCGGTGGCGTAGGAGGCGATGCGCGCCAGCGGCTCCAGCCCGCGCGCCTTGGCCTCGTCGGCGCTCATCAGCACCAAAGCAGCAGCGCCGTCGTTCAGACCCGAGGCGTTGGCGGCGGTGACGCTGCCGTCCTTGGTGAAGGCGGGTTTCAGCTTCTGCATCAGCTCCAGCGTCGCGCCGTGGCGGATATATTCGTCCTTGTCGACCGTCACATCGCCCTTGCGGCCGGGGATGACGACCGGCGTGATCTCGTCATCGAACTTGCCGGCGTTCTGGGCCGCCTCGGCCTTGTGCTGGCTGGCCAGCCCGAATTCGTCCTGCGCCTCGCGGCTGATAGACCATTTTTCGGCGATGTTCTCGGCCGTCTGACCCATGTGATAGCCGTTGAAGGCGTCCCACAGGCCGTCCTTGACCATGGTGTCGACCAGGGCGACGTCGCCCATCTTGTGTCCGTTGCGCAGCTGCTGGGCGTGCGGCGCCTGGCTCATGCTCTCCTGTCCGCCGGCGACCACGATCCTGGCGTCGCCCAGAGCGATCTGCTGGGCGGCGATGGCGACGGCGCGCAGGCCCGAGCCGCAGATCTGGTTCAGGCTCCAGGCCGCGGCTTCCTTTCGAACGCCCGCGCCGACGGCGGCCTGGCGTGCAGGCCCCTGACCCGCCGCGCCCTGCAGCACATGACCCAGGATCACCTCATCGACCTCGTCGCCGGAGACACCGGCCCGCTCCAGCGCCGCCTTGATGGCGATCTCGCCCAGCTTGGACGCCGGAAGCGACGACAGGGCGCCCAGGAAGGAGCCGACCGGGGTGCGCGCGGCGGAAACGATGACGACGTCGGTCATGGGATTTCACTCTTTGGAGAATAACTCGGCGTGACCGTTTTGCCGCATCGCAGCGCGTTCGTCACCTGCGACGACATGGACAGGGCGCGATTCAGCCAATCGTCACCCTGTCGGCGCATTGTCGGGGAACGATAGAGGCGATCGACGGATTGGAAGGTCCATGCTGCGCACGCTGAAACGTCTTGTCACCCACGTCTGCACGCCGGACGAGCTGGACATGATCGAGCACTATCCGACGCGCGCGGAAAAGCTGGCGGATCTGTGGGTCCACGTCGTCGGCCTGATGCTGGCGGCGGTCGGCGGCATCATCCTGGCTGGTCTGGCCGGGGTCTATGCGGGGATCGGCGGCGTGATGGCCACAGCCATCTACGCCCTGTGCCTCGTCGGCATGCTGACGGCCTCGACAATCTACAACTGGACCAACCCCTGCGCCGCGCGGCCGGTGCTGCGGCGACTGGACGAGGCGGCGATCTTCCTGATGATCGCCGGCAGCTACACCCCCTTCACCACCCAACGGTTCGAGGGTCTGTGGGCCATCGGTTTCACCACCCTGATCTGGACCCTGGCCTTCCTCGGCGCCGGGGTGAAGCTGTTCGCGCCGCGCATCTCGGACAAGTTCTGGAGCGGCGTCTATGTCGTCTTCGGCTGGCTGGCGGTCGCGGCGCTGAAGCCGATGGTCGAGACGGTGCATCCGATCGCCTTGGCCCTGCTGGTCATCGGCGGCCTGATCTATACCGCCGGCGTCTTTGTCTTCATCAGCCCGCGCGTGAAGTTCCGCCGCGCCATCTGGCACGGCTTCGTCGTCACCGGCGCCACGGTCCACTGGACGGCGGTTCTGGTCGGCGTCGTGCTGGCCCCGGCCATGAGCCACTGAACGACCGTCCGGTCCCGGCGCTTTTCTCCCCCTCTGGCGCATCGCGTCGCAACGGAGGATAGTGACGCGTTGCAACATCGCGAGAACAAGCGTGGCTGACGAAAAGACCAAGGGTGGAAAGACCGGCGACAGCGCTCAGGTCGTCATCAAGAAGTATGCGAACCGCAGGCTCTACAACACGCGGACCAGCGCCTATGTGACGCTGGAAGACCTTGCGACCATGGTGCGCGAGGGGACCGAGTTTGTCGTCTATGACGCCAAGACCAACCACGACCTGACCCGCCAAATCCTGACCCAGATCATCTTCGAGGAAGAAAGCCGGGGCGAGGCCTTGCTGCCGGTTCAGTTCCTGCGCCAGCTGATCGGCTTCTACGGCGGTCAGATGCAGGGCGTCCTGCCCTCCTATCTGGAGATGTCGTTGGCCAACTTCGGTCGCCAGCAGGAGCAGTTCGCCAGTCAGATGGGCCGCGCCTTCGGAACCGGCGCAGGCGCGACCCTGATGGAGGACGCCGCGCGCGCCAATATGGCGATGTTCGAGCGCGCCATGCAGATGTTCCCGGCCTTCACCTATCCCCGCGCGGAGCCGACGCCCGCCGCCTCGGATGACAAGGCCGAGCCGGCCCCGCCGCCCGAGGCGCCGGACGCCCTGGACGAAATGCGTCGCCAGATGGACGAGATGCGCCGTCAGATCGAGAAACTGGCGGGCGGCAAGAGCAAATGACCGACCGGATCCAGGCCGTCGGCGGACCGGACAGGGTGGATCGCCGCGAAGGCGAACGCCGCGAGCGCGAGCGGCGTGCCCGATCCGCCTCGCGCGCCCTGGTCCCCGTCGATGCGCCTGAGATCGTCGAGCCGCAACCAACCCCGGCAAGAGCTGCCGTCCTGCCGACGCCCGAGCCTGGCGCCGCCGCCTTCGTGGCCCAGCAGATGGGCCAGAGCGGGCAGAAACGCGGCCTGCGCGGAGGCCCGCCGGTGCTGGATGCAGCCCGCTCCGCCTACCTTGGAGCCGAATATTCCGGCGCGGCCGAGCGTCGTCCGAAGACAGGCAAGACCGCCAAGACCGACATCTGAGCTGACGCCGCTCGGGCGGCACGGGGTTTGCTCGGGAGCAAGGCAGAACGCTCTCAGCCGGACCCGCCCATGCCCGCCGTCTTCGCCCTCGCCGCCAAAGCCTTCGACGTCGTTGTCGTCGCCCTGATCTTCACGGCATTTTCGTAAGCGCTACCGCGCTTCGCGCTGCTTGAGCGCATGTTTGTTAGGGCCTACCGCGCTTTGCGCGACTTGAGGCCGTTCGGCTCATGCCCCGCCGAAATCGAAATCCTTGCGCGACGCGATGATGGTCACGATGAAGCCGGCCAGCACGTCCAGCAGGATCATGATCACGATCAAGAAGAAGGTCGAGGTCGCAAAGCCCGGCAGCAGCAGGAACTCCACCAGCACGCCGATGAACAGGATCATCGACAGGGCGTGATTGATGATGGCAATCCGCTGGCTGGAGGTGGACTTCACCAGCTCGAAGAACAGCAGGATCAGGCCGAGAAACAGGATCAGGTCGCCGGATCCGATCGTCCATTGCGCGCCCGAGGTCATGGTGACGGAAAACAGCGGGTCGCGCAGCAGCACGTCCGCCTGCACCATCCCCGCCTCGCTCGGCGCGCCGAACAGCACCACGATATTGTAGAGCACCACCGGGATCAGCAGCAGCGGAATGGCGAGCAGCATGGACGGTCCTCTTCGCAGCCGGTCCAACGGCTACGCCTGTTCACCCTGATTTAGCGCCGTTTTCGAAACGCCGCCACAAAGGTTCAAGCCCTGGGAAATCCACCTGCCCGGCTGAGCGCAGACGGCGCCGGCCGGCCGATGGCCTCGCCGATCCAGCGCGCCGTCGCGATCAGGGCGTCCAGGTCGTAGCCAGTTTCGAACCCGCCCCGCGCCAGCATATAGACCAGGTCCTCGGTGGCGATGTTTCCCGTGGCGCCCGGCGCGAACGGGCAGCCGCCGATCCCCCCGACCGAGGCGTCCAGCACGTCAATCCCGGCCTCGACGCCGGCATAGGCGTTGGCCAGGCCGGTGTTGCGTGTGTCGTGGAAGTGCAGGCGCAGGGTCGCATTCGGCGCGGCCGCCCTGGCCGCCTCGACCTTTTTCGTCACCGCCCAGGGATCGCCCGCGCCGATGGTGTCAGCCAGCCCGACCTCGCCGACGCCCATATCGGCGATGGCGCCGACCATGTCCGCGACCTGATCGACCGACACCTCGCCGTCGAACGGACAGCCCCAGACGCAGGAGATCATGGCCGACAGCGACGGCGCGCCCTCGCTGGCCTCGGCGTTGTGGCGGCGGGCGACGATCTCGCCCAGCATGGCCAGTTGATCCTTCACCGCCAGGCCCTGGTTCTTCAGGCCGAAGCCGTCGGTGGCGGCGACCGAGACATTGACCTCGTCCACCCCGGTCGCCAGCGCCCGGTCATAGCCCTTGCCATTCAACACGAGGCCGATGCGGCTGCGACCCGCCTCATGCGGCAGGGCGGTCATGACCTCTTCGGCGCCCGCCATCTGCGGCACATATTTGGGATGGACGAAGGAGACGGCCTCGATCCGTTTCGCCCCCGCCTGCTCCAGACGTCGCACCAGATCGGCGCGGACGGCGGGCTCAAGCACCGCCTTTTCGTTCTGCAGCCCGTCACGCGGCCCGACTTCGACGATCTGGATGAAGCGGCCCATCACTCGGCTCCCGCTGCGGCGTACCCGTTACCGTTCCCGTTTCGGGGCGGCGGCGCATAGACGGTCAGGCTGACCGGATCGCCCGCCGAATAGTTGTAGCCGTTGACCGTCCCGATCGCGCGACCGGACACGCCCAGACGCGCCGCCGCCGCACGGAAGGCGTCGGCGTCGCGTCCCTCGACGATGGCGGGCCGCCCCTCGGCCAGGGCCTCAGCCGCGCCTTGGGCGTCGGTCAGGTCGGTGTCGCGCCCGGTCAGGAAGACGAAGCTGGGTTCATGGAAGCCGGTGATCGCCACCGGCCCCGGCGTGCGGCCCTGACGCGGGTGCAGGTCCGCCGCCTCCAGCGCCTTTTCAAGCTGGGGCGCGATGGCCAGGGGTCGTAGTTGGCGGATCGTGCCCGACAGGGCCGCGTGCGCCACGATCCCGAAGGCCAGCGAAGCGACCAGCGCTGCGACCGGCGCGCGGTTCAGCAGCAGGAAGCCCCCCATCGCCCCCGCCGCCAGCGCCATGACCACCGTCAGCGCCGCCCAGGTCTGGGCCGTCGAGGTGCCATAGACCGTCAGCCCATAGACAGTGATGCCGATGATCAGCAGGGCCGCGAAGGCGCCCAGCACCGCACCGGTGATGCGCGAGACCTTCCCGATGGGCTGGGCCAGGGCAGCGGCGGCCAGCAGGGCCAGCGCCCCAAAGGTCGGCAGGGTGTAGTGCCACAGCTTGGTCGGGGCCAATTCGAACATCAGCCAGCCCGGGACCAGCCAGCAGACCAGGAACCGGATCGCCGGCTCGGCGCGTCGGCTCCACCCCGTCGAGACGGCGGCGGGCAACAAGAGGGTCGAAGGGAAGAACAGCAGGGGCGCCAGCAGCAGATACATGCCGGGGAAGCCCGAATGGCTTTCGTGCGCCCCGGCGATCTTGGGCGCCAGGTCCCCGCCGATGGCCTCGCGCCAGAAGCCGCCGTCGGTGGCGATGGTGATGGCGATGGCCCACGGTCCGACCATCAGGGCGACCAGCGGCAGACCCCACCCCCAGCCGAGGCGATACAGCCATTTGATGTTCCGATCCCAGATGGACAGGGCGATGATCGCCAGGGCCACGACCAGGAACCCGATCGGTCCCTTGATCAGGATCGACAGCCCGATCCCGATCCAGAACAGCAGCTTGTGCGGCCGGATCGGTCGTTCGCCCGCCTTCGTCGCCATATAGATGCGCGCCAGCGCCGCCATGGCCAGGGTCGTCGCCCCACACAGCATGGCGTCGGTCTTGGCGATCCCCGCCTCGGTCGACAGCAGGAAGGTCGCCCCCATGATGGCCCCGCCGAAGAAGCCGACCCGGCCGCCCAGCATGGCCGAGCCCGCCCAGGCCACGGCCCAGGCCGCCAGCATGGCGCCCAGCAGGGACGGGATGCGATAGGGCGCGATTTCGCGGTCCTCGACATCCGAGGTCAGGCCCACGGCGACCGCCTGCATCCAGTAGATGCCGACCGGCTTCTTCCAGCGCGGCTCGTCCTGATAGCGGATATCGACATAGTCCCCGCTTTCCAGCATCTGGGACGTGGCCTGGGCGAACCGGCTCTCGTCGCGATCCAGCGGCGGCAGCAGCAGCAGGCCCGGCAGGCCGGCGATCAACGTCAGCAGGGCCGCGAGAATCGGCCCGCGCCAGCCGGCGATGCGGCCATCCAGATCGAAAGTCTTCATTTCAGACTCCTTACACGGCGACTACGCCTGCGTCAGCCGTCTCCCCTAAGCTTCAGTTATCCTCTATGGAGCGCCGATGACCCCCGAAACGCCCGAAATCTCCGTCGTCGTTCCCGTCCATGACGAGGCGGGCGCCGCCGTGCCTCTGGCGCGCGAGATCGCCGCCGCCTTCGCCGGCCGTTCGTACGAGATGATCTTCGTGGACGATGCGTCAAAGGACGCGACCCTGGCCGAGTTGAAGGCCGCCATGGCCGAACTGCCGGCGCTTCGTGTGTTGGCCCACGGAACCAATGCGGGCCAGAGCCGGGCGGTTCGAACCGGCGTCCTGGCCGCGCGCGCGCCGGTCGTGGTGACGATGGACGGCGATGGCCAGAACCCGCCCGCCGATGCGCCTCGCCTGGTCGATGCGCTTCTGTCCGCCCCCGGCGACGTGGGCTTGGTCGGCGGCCGTCGCGCCAAGCGTCAGGACACCGAGGCCAAACGCCAGGCCTCGATCTGGGCCAACCGCATCCGCCGCAAACTGCTGGGTGACGACGCCGACGACACCGGCTGCGGGCTGAAGGCCTTCCGCCGCGACGTCTTCCTGCGCCTGCCCTACTTCGATCACATCCACCGCTACCTGCCGGCCCTGATGATCCGCGAAGGGTTCAAGAACCAGTATCTCGACGTGGACCACCGCCACCGCGAGGTCGGTCGGTCGAAATACACCAACTGGGGCCGCCTGCGCGCCTCGGTCTCGGACCTTCTGGGCGTCATGTGGCTGAAGACGCGGTCCCGTAAGCCGGGCGCGATTTCGGAGTTCTAGAACGCTGTCTCCTCCCCACCTCGTGGGGAGGTGGCGCGACGCCTCTTGGCGTCGTGACGGAGGGGTTATCTCTGCGTGCAGCAGATCGCCGTCGGGACTTCAAGAGCCTCCACCACGCTACGCGCGGTCCCCCTCCTACTTCGCAGCGAGGATACGCAAACAAAAAGGGCGGGACCTTGCGGTCCCGCCCTTCTGCATTTCAGCGTCGGTCAGCTTGGACTTAGAAGTCCATGCCGCCCATGCCGCCCATGCCGCCCATGTCGGGGGCCGAGGCGCCGCCCGACTTCTTGGGGGCGTCGGCGACGGCGGCTTCCGTCGTGATCAGGATGCCGGCCACCGAAGCGGCGTCTTGCAGGGCCGTGCGGACGACCTTGGCAGGGTCGATGACGCCCATCTGCACCAGGTCGCCGTACTCTTCGGTCTGGGCGTTGAAGCCGAACGAAGCGTCGCCGTTTTCCAGCACCTTGCCGACCACGATCGAGCCTTCGACGCCGGAGTTTTCGGCGATCTGACGGATCGGAGCCTGCAGGGCGCGACGGATGATCGCGATGCCGGCGTTCTGGTCGGCGTTGTCACCCTTGACGTCGGCCAGGATCTTGGAGGCCTTCAGCAGAGCAATGCCGCCGCCCGGAACGATGCCTTCGTCAGCCGCGGCGCGCGTGGCGTTCAGGGCGTCGTCGACGCGGTCCTTCTTTTCCTTCACTTCGACTTCGGTCGAACCGCCGACGCGGAGAACCGCGACGCCGCCGGCCAGCTTGGCCAGACGTTCCTGCAGCTTTTCCTTGTCGTAGTCGGAGGTGGTGTCTTCGATCTGGCGCTTGATCTGGGCCACGCGGGCTTCGATCTCGTCCTTGCCGCCGACGCCTTCGACGATGGTGGTGTCGTCCTTGGTGATGGTGACCTTCTTGGCCTTGCCGAGCATGTCGATGGTGACGCTCTCAAGCTTGATGCCCAGGTCTTCCGAGATGACCTGGCCGCCCGTCAGGATGGCGATGTCTTCCAGCATGGCCTTGCGGCGATCGCCGAAGCCCGGAGCCTTGACGGCGGCGACGCGCAGGCCGCCACGCAGCTTGTTGACGACCAGGGTCGCCAGGGCTTCGCCCTCGATGTCCTCGGCGATGATCAGCAGCGGACGGCCCGACTGCACCACGGCTTCCAGGATCGGCAGCATGGCTTGCAGCGAGGTCAGCTTCTTCTCGAACAGCAGGATGAGCGGCTCTTCGAGTTGGGCCTCCATCTTGTCGGCGTTGGTGATGAAGTAAGGCGACAGGTAGCCGCGGTCGAACTGCATGCCTTCAACGACATCGACGGTGGTGTCGGCGGTCTTGGCTTCCTCGACGGTGATGACGCCCTCGTTGCCGACCTTGGCCATCGCTTGGGCGATCAGCTCACCGATTTCCGAGTCGCCGTTGGCCGAGATGGTGCCGACCTGGGCGATTTCCGAGTTGTTGGAGACCGGCTTGGAGTTCGACTTGATCTCTTCCAGCACCAGGCCGACAGCCTTGTCGATGCCGCGCTTCAGATCCATCGGGTTCATGCCGGCGGCGACGGCCTTCAGGCCCTCTTGCACGATGGCTTGAGCCAGAACGGTTGCGGTGGTGGTGCCGTCGCCCGCCTTGTCGTTCGTTTTCGAAGCGACTTCGCGGATCATCTGGGCGCCCATGTTCTCGAAGGCGTCTTCCAGCTCGATCTCTTTGGCGACCGACACGCCGTCCTTGGTCGAGCGCGGAGCGCCGAAGGACTTCTGGATCACGACGTTGCGGCCCTTGGGACCCAGCGTCACCTTGACGGCGTTGGCAAGCACGTTGACGCCGCGCAGCATCTTGTCGCGCGCGTCGGTGTTGAAGTGTACGATTTTAGCGGCCATGCGGGCAGCTCCTATCTATATGGATTGATTGAAGAACGTCTGACGTCGGGTGCTTAGGACAGCACGCCCAGGACGTCGGATTCCTTCATGATGATCAGGTCTTCGCCGTCGATCTTCACTTCCGTGCCCGACCATTTGCCGAACAGGATGCGGTCGCCGGCCTTCAGCTCCAGAGCATTGACCTTGCCGGTGTCGTCGCGGGCGCCAGGGCCGACGGAGACGACTTCGCCTTCCTGCGGCTTTTCCTTGGCGGTGTCGGGGATGATGATGCCACCCTTGGTCTTGGATTCTTCTTCAACGCGCTTGACCAGCACGCGGTCGCCGAGCGGACGGAACGCCATCGGACTTCTCCCTGTAAAACCCCCGGATCGGGGCGTTTTTGAAACGGTGTGCGGCGCTATCGCGGTCGCCGTTTTGGCAGCCGACCAGCGAGAGTGCTAACGCGAGCGGGAGTTAGGCAGAGGCAGGGTCATCGTCAAGCGGCGGCGATGGATCGCCGCGCGAATTCTCTGTGACAAATGAACCGAAAATGAATGCCGGCCTCCGGGGTCGTTCAAACTGGGAGCGATAGAAAGGCCTCAACGCTGGATGCCTTCCCGCCCCGGAAACGCAGATCGGCAAGCAAACAAGGAGACCAAAATGTCCAAGCTGCTGAAGATCACTGCGGTCGCCGCCGCCCCCGTCGTGGCCCTGAGCCTGATGGCCGCTCCGGCTTCCGCGCAATCGCGCGATCGCGACAACACCGGCCGTAACGCCCTGATCGGCGCCGCCGTGGGCGGTCTGGCCGGCGCCATCTATGGCAATGGCGACGGCAGCTACATCGCGGGCGGTGCGCTTGCCGGCGCGGCGCTGGGCGCGGTGGCCTCCAACCGCGGATCGGGCTGCGAATACTACCGCGGCGGCCAATGCTACCGTAATCAAGGCCATTGGGAGCGCGAGCACGGCATCGACCGCAGCCGCTCGGGCTACGACTACCGCTACGACGGCCGCCGTTACGACTCGCGCTATGACCGCCGCGACTATCGCAACAATCGCGACTACCGCTACGACCGCCGCTGGTAAGCATTCGACAGTTTAGATGACTGGAAGGGCCCGTCCGGCAAGGACGGGCCCTTTTCGCGTCAGCCCATGAGGCGGCGCATCAGGGCCGAAGTGGACGGATCAAGGTCCGCCGAGGGGCCGCCCGCGTCCAAGTCCTTCAGGATCGCCTTGGCCAGGACCTTGCCCAGTTCGACGCCCCATTGGTCGAAGCTGTTGATGTCCCAGATCACGCCCTCGACGAAGGTTTTGTGCTCATACAGGGCCAGCAGCGCGCCCAGGGTTTCGGCCGTCAGCCGCTCCATGACAATGGCGGTCGACGGACGGTTGCCGGTGAAGGTGCGGTGGGACGCCAGGCGCGTCGCCTCTTGCTCCGACAATCCTTGCGCCAACCCCTCGACCTTGGCGGCCTCGGTCGTCTTGCCCAGCATCAGGGCCTGGCCCTGGGCCAAGGCGTTGGACCAGAGCGGCGATTCCGGCGCATCCGCATGCGTTTTGGCGACGATCACGAACTCCGCCGGCACCACCTCCGGTCCCTGGTGGATCTGCTGGAAGAAGGCGTGTTGGCCGTTGGTGCCCGGCTCGCCGAAGACGACGGGGCAGGTCTGACGCGTCACCGGCGTGCCGTCGCGATGCACCCGCTTGCCGTTCGACTCCATCTCCAGCTGCTGCAGGAAGGACGACAGGCGGCGCAGGGCGTGGGCGTAGGGGGCGACGGTGCGGGCGGGCCGGTTCAGGCCATCGACGTTGAACACCTGGGCCAGCGCCAACAGGACCGGCGCGTTCCGCTCCAGCGGCGCCGACACGAAATGCTCGTCCATCGCGGCGGCGCCCGCCAGCATCCGTTCGAACACGTCCCAGCCCAGGGCGATGCCGCACGACAGGCTGACCGCCGACCACAGCGAATAGCGCCCGCCGACCCAGTCCCGGAAGGCGAAGGTGCGGCCGCAGCCGAAGGCCGCCGCCTTGTCCGGCGCCGCCGTCACCCCGATGAAATGTTTGGTCATCCCCTCGGCCGGCAGCGACGCCGCCAGCCAAGCCTTGGCCGCCTCGGCGTTGGCCAAGGTTTCCTGCGTCGTGAAGGTCTTGGACACGACCACCACCAGGGTGGTCTCGGGATCCAGGCCGGTCAGCGCCTCGGCCATGTCGCGCGGATCGATGTTGGCGACGAAGCGCAGGTCGATGGCCGGGTCCAGCGGGCGCAGGGCGTCCCAGACCACGCGCGGCCCCAGGTCCGACCCGCCGATGCCGACGTGGACGATGGCCTCGAACGTCTTGCCCGTCGCGCCCGCCTCGGCGCCCGACCGCACCGCATCGGCATAGGCCTTCATGTCCGCCCGCACGGCGTCCACCTCGGCCGAAACCGGCTCGCCCAAGGCCTTGAAGTCAGCGCCCGGCGCGGCGCGCAGAGCCGGATGCAGGACCGCCCGCCCTTCCGTCAGATTGACGGCCTCGCCGGCGAACAGGGCCGCGCGACGCCCTTCGACGTCGCTGGCGCGCGCCAGGTCCAGACAGGCGTCGAAGGCGGCCTTGGTCCAGCTCTGTTTCGACAGGTCCAGATAGAGCCCCGCCGCCTCGACCGACATCCGCGCCAGCCGGTCGGGATCGGCGGCGAACTGGTCCACGATCCGCGCGGAGGCGGCCTCGGCGGCGGCTTGGTCGAAGGCGGTCCAGGCGGCGTCGCGGGTCATCGTCGTCTCCATCGGGAATGACAGGGTAAACACTCGTTTACGGCTGGGGCGTATTCAGGTTCAACGTCCCAGCGGACGCTGAAACAGGAAGTCACCTCCATGTCCTGCGGCCTTGCTCTCACGATCGCCCTGGCGATGTCCAATCCGTCCGTCGCCCTCGCCGCCGAACAGCCGGCCGCCGCGCCCGGCGCGCCGGTCTCGGTGGCGGGTGAGCCGCTGTTCGCCGACATCATCTCGCGCTCGGCCAGCCTGAAGGCCGTGGTCGACGGCTGGGCCGCCGCCAAGGCCGCCGACGACGCCGCCTTCTTCACCAGCCAGGCCTTCACCGGCTTCAAGGCCCAGGCCGAACAGCTGGCCGCCCTGGATATGCAGGGCCACCTGATCCTGAAGGAACGCGGCACCGACGGCGATCTGAAATGCATCCTGCGCGGCATTTCCGAGGACATGCCCAAGAAGGTTCAGGCCGTTCAGGCCGCCGCCAACCCGGCCGAACGCGCGGTCGCCCTGTCGGAACTGTCCTATCTGCTGAACGACAACGTCGAAGTCATCTCCGCCCCGCCCAAGCCGGAAGTTTGACGCCTTCTAGAGGGCGGCCAGCGCCTCCAGCACGCCCTTGCCGTAGCGATCCAGCTTGGATTGGCCGACGCCGGAAATGGCGCCCAGACTGTTCAGGTCGCCCGGCTCGGCGTGGGCGATCTCCAGCAGCGTCCGGTCCTGGAAGATGACATAGGGCGGGACGTGCTGTTCCGAGGCGCGGTCGCGGCGCCAGGCCCGCAAGGCCTCGAACCGGGCGCGAACGTCCGCGTCCATCGCCTCCAGCGCCGCATTGCGCCCTTCGCCCGATCGGTCACGACGGCGCGGGGCGGTATCGGCCTTCAGCGGCGCGCGACGCACCTCGATCTGGCGCTCGCCGCGATAGACGGCCCGCACCGCCTCGGAATCGCCCAGCCCGACGAGCGGTTTGCCGTCGTTGGGATCCTCGGCCAGCAGACCTTCGAACAGCAGGTGATCGACGATCTCGCGCCAGCTGTTCAGCGAGATCTCGCGCCCGATGCCCCAGGTGGACAGTTGCTGCTCCCACGGCTGCACGTCCTTGGTGCGGGCGGTCAGGTGATCGACGACGCGACCCCTCCCGAACCTGCCGCCCAGGCGCTGCACCGCCGCCAACGCCTTCTGGGCCGGGACGGTCGCATCATAGAGCTGGGGCGGGTCGCCGCAGATGTCGCAGACGCCGCAAGGCTGGGCGTCATGCTCGCCGAAGTATCGCCGCACGGCCTGGGCGCGACAGACGGCGCCGTCCAGCATGGCGAACAGCTGGCGGGTTTTGCGCACCTGGACCGATTTGACCTCCTCGGCCATCGGACGGCTGTCCAGCCGACGCAAGGACCAGGCGATATCGGACGGCCCATACAGGGTGATGCCCTCGGCCGGCTCGCCGTCGCGCCCGCCGCGCCCAATCTCCTGCCAATAGGCCTCCAGCGAACCAGGCGGATCGGCGTGGATGACGAAGCGCACGTCGGCCTTGTCGACGCCCATGCCGAAGGCGATGGTCGCGACCATCACGGCGCCCTCCTCGGCCAGGAAGCGTTCCAGCCGGCGGTCACGCTCCTTCGTGTCCATGCCGGCGTGATAGGCGATGGCGTTGGTCCCGGCGTCGCGCAGCGCCTGGGCCACGCGGTCGCAGCCGTCGCGGCTGCCGCAATAGACGACGCCCGACTTGCCTCGCCGTTCGCGCACGAGTTCGATGACCCGCGCATCGGTCTTGGCCCGAGACGCGCTCTCCTTGCGCTCTGCCGAAAGTTGCAGGTTCGGACGCGCGAAACTGTCGACGAAGACCGTCGCCTCTTCCAGCCTCAGCGAGCGCAGAATGTCGTCGCGCGTGCGGGCGTCGGCGGTCGCCGTCACCGCGATGCGCGGCACATCGGGAAACCGCTCGGCCAGCAGACCCAGGTTTCGATAATCGGGGCGGAAGTCGTGGCCCCATTGCGAAACGCAGTGCGCCTCGTCGATGGCGATCAGGCTCAGCGGCAGTTCGGTCAGACGATCCATCATGGCGCCCGCCGCCAGGCCTTCCGGCGAGACATAGAGCAGGTCCAGATCCCCCGACCGCGCCGCCGCCCAGATGGCCGAGCGCTCGTCCAGCGACACCCCGGAATCCAGCCGCGCCGCCGCGACGCCCTGCTGCTTCAACGCCTCGACCTGATCGGTCATCAGGGCGATCAGCGGCGACACCACCAGCCCCAGTCCGGGGCGCAGGATGGCCGGGATCTGATAGCAGACGCTCTTGCCGCCGCCGGTCGGCAAGACCGCCAGCACATCGCCGCCCGACAGGATCTGCTCGACCACCCGCCCCTGCAGCCCCCGGAAGTCGGCGTGACCCCACACACGCGCCAACAGCGCCCGCGCGTCGCTCAGGTCAGGCGTATCGGTTGGGGAGAATTGGGGGCGCGCGGCCGGCATCCTTAAGCTGTGCACTCTTTGTTCCCGAACAGAAGGCGCCGCCGGCCGCGATGGCGACCGGCGACGACGTCATAGGGGGAAGATTTTAGTGGGCGGGCGCTTCGGCGAACTGGCCGCCGACGCGGTAGCGCCACAGATAGGACGGGGCGATCGCCGCCATGCCGGCCGGATGCTCGATGCCCAGATCGCTGAGGCCGAACGCATCGGCGGCGACCACATTGTCCTTCTCCAGCATCAGCACCTGATCGCGCGTCAGCGGCGGGGTCAGGCCGACGAACCGGCTCAGTTGCAGCAGCGAACCCAGGGGCTTGGCGACGATGAAGGGCACCGAAACCAGCATCCGGTCACGGCCCGTTTCGCGACGCACCAACTCCAGCACTTCCCGGAAGGTGTACAGGCTCGGCCCGCCCAGTTCATAGGTGCGGCCCGCGGCGTCCGCGCGGGTCACGCCGCGCGCGATGGCCTCGGCGACATCGCCGACATAGACCGGCTGGAACCGGGTCTCGCCGCCGCCGATCAGCGGCAGGGCCGGCGCCATCGTCGCCATGGCGGCGAAGCGATTGAGGAAGCTGTCGCCCGCGCCGAAGACCAGCGACGGACGCAGGATCACCGCATCCGGATAGACGGCGCGAACGGCCGCCTCGGCCTGGGCCTTGGTGCGACCATAGGCCGAAGGGCTGGCGGCGTCGGCGCCGATGGCCGAGATCTGCACCAGGCGCTCAACGCCCGCCGCCTTTGCGGCCTCTGCGATGGTCTTGGCCGCCTCGGTATGAACGGCGTCGAAGCCGCGCTTGCCGCCTGCGTCATGCAGCACGCCGACCAAGTTGACGACGGCGTCCGCGCCGCGCACGGCCTGCGCCACATCCGTCGGGTTGGTGATGTCGCAGCGCATGAACTGGATCTGGCCGGGATCGCCCAGCGGCTGGATTTCGATCGCCAGGACCGGGTTGCGCACGGCGACCCGAATGCGCCAGCCGCGACGCGCCAGGGCGCGCACCGCCTGCGACCCGATAAAGCCCGAACCTCCAAAGAGGGTCACGACGCCGGGGGCGAGGTCAGCCATGGGGAAAGCTCCAGTCGAAATCCGTTTCGGCGGGATAGACGATAGGGCGCCGCACCGCAACGCGGGCCTTCACGGTCACGCTGGCGTTCGACGCGCGGCCGCCCATCTGAGGCGAATGAAGCTTTTCACCATTGGCTACGAGGGCGCGACCCAGGCCGACGTCATCGCGCGGCTGAAGACGGCCGGCGTGCAGACCCTGGTCGATGTCCGCGCGGTCGCCGCATCCCGCCGCGCCGGCTTTTCTAAGACGATCCTGGGCGAGAGCCTGAAGGTCGAAGGGATCGACTATGTCCACCTGCGCGGGCTGGGCACGCCCAAGGCGGGACGTGACGCGGCGCGCAAGGGCCGTGTCGACGAGATGCGCGCCATTTTCGCCGATCACTTGGCCGAGCCCCAGGCGAAGATCGAATACGAGCGGCTGAAGGCGCTGGCGGCCGACAAACCCGTCGCCCTGCTGTGCTTCGAGGCCGACCACGCCGGCTGCCACCGGGCCGTCCTGGCGGAACGGCTGTCGGCGGAAACCGGCGTGGCGGTCGTGGACCTCTAGGCTTATGGCCTTCCGACCAGCTGATCGACCGAACCGCTGGTGACCGGGTGATAGAGCGGCCGGGCCTCGGCGTAGATGCGACGGGCGTTAGCGCGGCCCCAGTCGCCCTCGTTCCACAGGGTCTGGAACAGCGGCAGGACGAACTTGCGACGACCTTGGCTGGTCAGGAACTTCTCGGCCGTGGCGACCGACGGCTGATAGCGATGGGCCAGGGCGATCTGCAGCCAGGCGAAGGTCAGTTCGGCGTTGCCTTCGTTCGCCAGGTTCAGCGTCCGCTCCAGATCGGCCAGTTGCGCATTCGTCAGCCAGTCGGCGCCCGTCCGCAGGCCCTCGGGACGCCAGCCCAGGAAGCGCTGCCGCTGCTGGGTGTTCCAGTCCGCCCACGGAATGGCCGAGGCCGGCCCCTTGTCCTTGAAGAAGGCGACGGCGGCCGCATCCACCGGCTCGAAGGCGTGGGACACCGGCGCGACGGCGTTGGACGGCAGGCCGGGCTGATAGACCCAGGCGTCCATCTGCAACTGGCTTTCCAGCTCTGCGTCGCCCTTGATCAGGTTGTCGCGGATGTCTTGCAGGAACATGGCCGTGGTCATCGGGCGATAGGCGTTGCGATCGAAATAGCCGCGCAGCCAGGCGTCAAACCGATCCCGCCCGACGGTGCGTTCGATGGTCCGCAGGAACAGGGCGCCCTTCTCATAGGCGATATCGTTCATGCCGTCGTCGGGATCGCGGCCCTTCAGGTCCAGGTGCAGGCGGGTGTCCGCCGCCGGCAGGGACTTCAGCGTATCCTGGAGGCTGTCCCAGCCCAGCACCTGCTCCTGCATGGCGCGGTCATGGCCATAGACCGACTCCATGATCCGGTTCTCGAAATAGACGGTGAAGCCTTCGTTCAGCCAGAAGTCGTCCCAGGTGGCGTTCGTGACCAGATTGCCCGACCAGGAGTGCGCCAGTTCGTGCGCGACCAGCGAAACCAGCGAACGGTCCCCGGCGATGATGGTCGGGGTGGCGAAGGTCAGTTTCGGGTTCTCCATCCCGCCGAACGGGAAGGAGGGCGGCAGGACCAGGAGGTCGTAGCGGCCCCAGCGATAGGGGCCGTACAGCTTCTCGGCCGCCGTCACCATCTGGGCGGTCGGCTCCAGTTCCGATTGGGCGGCGCGCAGGCGGCTGGGCTCGGTCCAGACCCCGGTGCGGCCGTCGAACGGCGCAAAGGCGATATCGCCAACGCCCAGCGCGATCAGATAGGGCGGGATCGGATTGTCCATCCGGAAGCGCCAGGTCTTCATCCCGTTTGCGGCCCGCTCGCCGTTGGGCGTCAGGTGATCGGCGCTCATGACCACCGTCAGGTCTTCGGGCGCGGTGATGCGGGCCGAATAGGTCTGGCGGATGCCGGGGCTGTCCTGGGTCGGCACCCAGGTGCGGGTCAGGATCGCCTGGCCCTGGCTGAACAGATAGGGCTTCTGTCCACCCGCCGTCTGGCTGGGGTTCAGCCATTGCAGGGCCGCCGCATTCGGACGGGTCGAATAGCGGATGGTGATCTTGCGTCGCTCATTGGCGGCGAAGGCCGGGAAATAGACCGTCAGCGGCTGGCCCAGGACGGCGTCGTTGTCGCCAACGACATAGCGCAGCGGCTGACCCGCCGCGTCGCGCACGTCCTGAATGTCGAGGTCGCGGATATCCAGCACGATCTCGTTGGCGCCCGGGATCGCCAGGATGTCCAGGGTCGCCGTGCCCGCCAGGGTCTTGGCGTTGAAGTCGGCGGTCAGATCCAAGGCGACATCGACGACGCGGGCGATTTCGGGCCGGGCGTGGGTGTGGACGTCCACCGCTTCGGGACCGGGCGCCGGAGCGATGGCGGGCGGGGTCATGGCCGACCCTCCCGTCGTGGTGGAGCAGGCGCTCAGACCCATGGCGGCGGCCAGGGCGAGGGCGGAGACGAGACCGAGCGCTTTGCGCGTCATCGAGGTTTTCCTGGGCTGATCTTGACGATTGGCCCGGAGAACGCGCGGAAACGCGAAAAAGATCAAGCCTTGGCGGCGACCGGCGCGTGATGGGCCCGGAACAGCCGTCCCCGCTCGGCGAACAGCACCCAGCCCAGCGCGATCAGGCCGAAGACCGTGAAGCCGACCGACATCGGAATGGTCGTGCCGTTGAACTGTTGGCCCACCGCAAAGCCCAAGAGAGAGCCGATGATGGTGGAGACGAAGCCCTGGATCGAGGCGGCGGTGCCCGCGATCTTGCCCATCGTCTCCATCGCCATCGATCCGAAATTGCCCGCGATCAGGCCGAAACAGAACATGGTCAGGGTCTGCAGCACCGCAAAGGTCCAGATCGATTCATGACCGCTGATCGCCACCCCCGCATGGATGGCCGCGATGCTGGTGAAGCCGATCAGGGCGGTGTGCGAAATCTTGCGCGAGCCCAGCTTGACCACCAGTCGCGCATTGACGATCGAGGCCACGGCGATGCCGCCCGCGATCAGGGCGAAGATGGCCGGAAACGCCGCCTCGGCGTGAAAGACGTCGGCGAAGATCTGCTGCGACGAGTTGATGAAGCCGAACAAGGCCCCGGTGATCGCCGTCATGGCCAGGGTGTAGCCGACGGCGGTGCGGTCGGTCAGGGCGATCTTGTAGGCTGAGGCCAGGCGCTTGACCTGGATCGGCAGGCGATCCTCGGGCTTCAGCGTTTCGGGCAGACGCAACGACGCCCAGACGATCAGGCCGACCCCGATCAGGCCCAGCCCGGCGAAGATCCAGCGCCACGGCCCGACCAGCATGATCATCTGACCCAGCGACGGCGCCAGGATCGGCACGCCCAGGAAGACCAGGAAGCTGAAGGACATGACCCGCGCCATCGTCCGCCCCTCATACCGGTCGCGCACGATGGAGACGGCCAGCACGCGGGTGCAGGCGCTGCCCAGCCCTTGGCCGACGCGGGCCATGATCAGCGTCTCGAACGTCGGGGCCAGGGTCGCCAGCAGGCTGAACATCACATAGACGCCGACGCCGAACAGCAGGACGGGCTTTCGCCCGAACCGATCCGCCAACGGACCGTAGAACAGCTGCGCCCCGCCGAAGCCCAGCAGATAGGCCGTCACAACCCATTGCCGGTCGTTGTCGGTCGCCACCTTCAGGTCGGCGCCGATGTGCGGCAGGGCCGGCAGCATGGAATCGATCGCCAGCGCATTCAGCGCCATCATCAGGGCGATGAGGCAGACGAACTCGACGAAGCCGAGCTCCTTCTTGGCGGGCGCTGACGCAAGGGAAGAAGACATCCGGGCCAGATGCGCCGTCACGCTCCGATCCGCAACCGCACGCCCGTCATAAATTGCTGCAATGCAGCGAAATCGGGTTTGAACGGGCGGCGCCTCGCCAAAGCCGCGAAGCTTCGCTAGAGGAAGTCATGACAGAACAGATGACAGCACAGGCGGCGCTGGACCGCCTCGAAACCCTCTACACCCAATCCGTGACCAACCTGCGCGACGCCGTGCGGGATTTCGTCAACACCGGCGCGCGGCCCGATCCGGTCAAACGCGCCGAAGGGGTGTTCGCCTATCCCGAACTTCGCATCCGCTGGGACGGGGATCGCCCCCAGGACCTGGAGCCGCGCGCCTACGCCCGGCTGTCGAGACAGGGCAGCTATTCGACCACGGTCACGCGGCCGGACCTTTTCCGCCCCTATCTGACCGAACAGCTGGGCCTGCTGGAGCAGGAATACAATGCGACCTTCGAGGTCGGCGTCTCGCGCCAGGAAATCCCCTTCCCCTATGTAACCGACGGGCTGGAGGTCGCGCTGGACCGGTCGATGACGGCGGCCCTGGCGCGCTGGTTCCCCACCACGGACCTGGCCCATATCGGCGACGAGATCGCCGACGGCCTGTTCGAAATGGGCGGCGACTTCCCCCTGTCGCACTTCGACGGCCTGCGGACCGACTTCTCGCTGGCGCGACTGAAACACTACACCGGCACGCCGGTGGACGACGTTCAGTCCTATGTCCTGTTCACCAACTACAATCGCTACGTCGACGAGTTCGTGCGCTGGGCCATCGAGCAGCTTCGGACGCCCGGCTCGCCGTATCAGACCCTGTCCTGCGCCGGCGGGGTGGTGATCACGCGCGACACGCCCAACCCCGAGGCGGCGATCAGCGACACGGCCTGGAAGAAGCACCAGATGCCGGCCTATCACCTGACCGCGCCGGGCCATAAGGGCGTGACCCTGGTCAACATCGGCGTCGGCCCGTCCAACGCCAAGACGATCACGGATCACCTGGCGGTCACCCGTCCGCACGTCTGGCTGATGATCGGTCACTGCGGCGGCCTGCGCGCCAGCCAAACCATCGGCGACTACGTCCTGGCCCACGCCTATCTGCGCGACGATCACGTTCTGGACGCGGTGTTGCCGCCCGACATTCCGATCCCGTCGATCGCCGAGGTTCAGCGCGCGCTCTATGACGCCACCAAGTCGGTCAGCGGCATGCCGGGCGACGAGGTCAAGCTGCGCCTGCGCACCGGCACCGTCGTCACCACCGACGACCGGAACTGGGAGCTGCGCTATTCCAAGTCTGCCCTGCGCTTCAACCAGTCCAGAGCCGTCGCCATCGACATGGAAAGCGCCACCATCGCGGCCCAGGGCTATCGCTTCCGCGTGCCCTACGGGACGCTGCTTTGCGTGTCGGACAAGCCGCTGCACGGCGAGATCAAACTGCCGGGTCAGGCCAACCGCTTCTACGAAGGTTCGATCTCCGAACACCTTCAGATCGGCATCCAGGCGGTCGATCTGATGCGCAGCGAAGGCTCAAAGCTGCACTCGCGCAAGCTGCGCGCCTTCGACGAACCGCCGTTCCGGTGATCCCGGCCGTCTCCTCCCCACAGCGTGGGGAGGGGGACCGCGCGAAGCGGGGTGGAGGGGTTCTTAACGTCGCACGGGCGCTGCGATGCAGCAAGAAACCCCTCCGTCTCTCCGCTACGCTTCGAGCCACCTCCCCATGAAATGGGAGGAGACAGGCTCAGACCGCCGCCTTCTCCAAGGTGCCGGGCTCGACCGGGCTGGGCGCGGTGGTCGCCTTGCGGGTGTCCTGACGGCGCGGCAAGCGCCACACCTGGTGCGAACGATAGCTCGATCCATCCCAGGCCAGGGCCGTGACGGTGATGGTCTTGGCGTCCCAGTCGATCTGGTTGAAGCCGGGCGGCGCGCCGCGCTCGCGGTGCGACAGCGTCCCGCATCCGACGGCGTAGGAGCAGCGGTCCGCCAGCGGGATCGGCATGGCGAACGGCACATGGACGTGGCCCGTCATGATCAGATCGACGCCTGCCTCGGCGAAGATCAGGGCCGCCTCGTCGCCGCGCTTGACGTCGCCGGTCATCGGCGTGCCGACCATCTCGATCAGCGGATGGTGACAGGCCAGGATCCGCAGCGCGCCGATCGGCGCCTGACGCAGGGCCTCGGCCGCACGCCGCGTCTGGTCCAGGTCGATGACGCCCTTCGACCAGTTGGGCCGCGCCTGCCAGCCGCGCGCGGTGACGACGCCGCGCACCATGACCGTGTCGCTGCGGAACTGGCCGTCGTGGGCGGGAAAGCCGGTCTCGGTCTCGAAGGCGCGCCAGGGATGGAAGACCCGCGCGACGGCGTCCCAATAGGGCACGTCATGATTGCCCACGATGACGAAGCGCGGCTCGGGCATGGCCCGCATCCATTCGCCCGCCGCCTTGAACTCGTCGGGGAAACCCTTTTGCGTGATGTCGCCGGTGATCAGCACCAGATCGTTGGGCGTGGCGTGGGCGTATTCGAGAGCGGCCGCGCAGGCGCGCTTGTGCTCGCAGCCGAAGTGAACGTCGGAAAACTGAAGAACGCGTCCCATCAGATGCTGTCCTCAGCCGACGGCGGCTTGGGCGCCAGCGCCTTGAAGGCCTTGGGGACGAAGCGGATCACGGCCTCGGGCTTCAGCAGCAGCGGCTCGCCGTCGATGACCGCCGGGATCTTGGAGCGCGCGCGCACCTCGATCCGTTTCGCGGGTCGGGTCGAGACGGCCGGATCGTGGCGCCAGTCGCTGAACAGGGCGGTCGCGGCCAAGCGGAAGGCCTGAGTCGCATCGCTGGGGTCCATGGCGGCCGCTTCCAGTCCGATGGGGTCCTCCATCGCCTTGGAGATCATTGGGCTGATCAGCACCAGCGCCTCGGTCCGGCGTTTTTCCCCGCCGTCCAAGGCGAAGCGCAGGCGACCCGAAAACGCCCGCTTCAGCGCGCGACGGCCGTATTGCCAAGCCAGTTTGATCTTGCCGGTCCGCATCGCCTCGCGCGCCGGGGCCCACAGCGCCGGCGATCCCAGAATGGCGGCGCAATAGAAGTATTCGCCCTGAACCTCGCCGCCCGATACGGCCTGAGGCTCGCCCTCCTCCAGCGCGCGCTTCAGCGCCAGCTTCCAGTCGGCGGTGCCATACAGCGCCTTGGGCAGCATGTTCATCGTGCCGCCCGGAAGGGGCGCGATCATCGGACCGTCCGGCTTGGCCTTCGACGCCACCGAGCGCGCCGTGCCGTCGCCCGCCAGAACGAAGATGACGTCCGGCTTGGCGGCGAAGGCGTCGGCGATGATCTGGTCGAAGTTGCCCCCTTCGAACGACACGACCTCGGCCTTGAGATCATACTGCACCAACAGGGCTTCGGCCTCGCCGGCGGCGCGTGGACCGACGCTGCCTGACAGCGGATTGACCAGCATCACGGCGTGCCGGATCTGCGCGTGGGGCGTCAACGCAGTTTTGTCGTCTGCATCGGAGGGGGGTTGGGCGACATCGGTCATGGCGGCCGAACGCCCCGCAGGCGCCGTCGTTCCGCCCAAGCGTCACCATAGTTTCAGACCCAGCTTGTCTGTGCGGAACCTATGCCGCGAGGACACGTTTGCTGCCCACAGGGGCCAACACCCAGGGACAAAGGAATTCATTATGAAAAAGGCGATTATCGCGATTGCCGGCGCCGGCCTGCTGGCTTCGGCCTGCGCCAGCGACCCGTACGGCTATAACAACGGCTCGAACGAAACCGTCCGCCAAGGCGCCATCGGCGCCGGCCTGGGCGCCGTCGCCGGCGCCATCATCGGCAACAACGTCGGCGGCGGCAACGCTGCGACCGGCGCCCTGATCGGCGGCGCCCTGGGCGGCACGGCCGGCGCCATCCGCGGCTCCAACCAGGACCGCAACAACCAGCAGCGCTACCGCGACAATCAAGGCCGCTACTACTACTGCTACGATAATCGCCAGGACGAGTGCTACTGGGACAACGGTCAGCGCCGTTATTGATCAGTGATCAAATGCCGGTCGCGAAGGTCCGCGACCGGCGCTAGGTTGAAGAGGCGGCCTGTCGGACGACGGGCCGCCTCTTTTGCGTAATGGGCCGGCCGAGCCGGAGGAGGGCTGAGATGAAGCGATCGATGGGTCTGGCTGTGGCGGCCATGGGTGTGCTGGCGGCGTGCGCGCCGATGCCCAAGCGCGAGGCGCTGGTGGTGGGCGAATCGCTGTGCGCGCCGGGGCGTTTCGATATCTACTTCCTGGAGAATCAGGCGCGGCTGACCGAGCCGGCGGCGATGGTGCTGAAGGCGGCGGCGAACAAGGCGAAGGATTGCGACGTGCGCAAGGTGCGCGTGGTTGGCCTGGCCGACGCCACGGGAACGCCCGAAGCCAATCTGAACCTGTCGCAGCGGCGCGCGCGGACGGTGGTCGAGGCGCTCACCCAGGCGGGTATGCCCGCGCCGATCTTCGAGCTGAACGCCGCAGGCGATGCGGGCGCCACAACGGCAGCCGGCAATGACGAACCGCTGCGGCGCCGTGCGGAAGTGATCTACGAGGCCTATCCGCGCTGATCGACGCGGGGCGGGCGCAGCGATGGCGCGGGGATGCGTGACGCATTAGGTTGCGGCGCTCCCCTCGCCTGCCGGAACACGCGTTTGCGCCTCTTCGCCCTTCTCCTCGGCCTGCTGTTTAGTTTGACGGGCGTTTCAGCGGCCGTCGCCCAGCCGGTGCAGAGCCAGCCCACGGGCGTCGTCGCCTTCGGACCGCAGCGGACCGAGCGGATCGAGGCCGAACTGGTCCCGATGTCGCAATGGGTCGCGCCCGGTTCGACGACCGTGGTGGCGGTGCGCCAGAAGATCGCGCCCGGCTGGCACACCTATTGGCGCAATCCCGGCGACAGCGGCGGCGCGACCAGCCTGATCTGGACCCTGCCCGCCGGGGTGACCGCCGATCCGATCCTGTGGCCCCTGCCCAGCCGCCAGCGGCTGATGAGCCTGATGAACTATGGCTATTCGGGCGCGGTGCTCTTGCCCGTGCCGATCCATGTGCCGCCGACGACGCGGCCGGGCGAAGTGCTGACTCTGACGACGGATGTGCTGTTTCTGGTGTGCAGCGATCAGATGTGCGTGCCCGAGCCGATGACCCTGTCGCTGGCCCTGCCGGTGCGCGAGGGCGCAGCGCCCCTGGCCAAACCTTGGGGTGAAGAGATCGAGCGGCTGGTCGAAACCGCGCCGCGACCGGCCGGGATCGAGGCGCGCGTCACGCGTCAGGGCGGCCAGCTGATCCTGACCGCGACCGGCGGCCCCCTATCTGGTGACCAGGCGGGCGCCGACATCAGCCAAGTCTATTTCTATCCTTTCGACGGCGGGCGCATCGACCATGCGGCGGCCCAGTCGGGTCAGCGGGGGCCCAACGGCCTGACGCTGACGCTGGCGCCCGGCAAGGAAACGGCGACAACGGCGCTGAGCGGGGTCCTGGCGACCGACAAGGGCGCGTGGGAGATCACGGCGGAGCCGGGCGCGCCTCTGGCGGGCGCCCAAGGCGGCGAGGCGCTGAAGCCGCTGGACGAGACCACGGCCACGCCGGCGAAGACCGGCGCTTTGGTCTTCCTTCAGGCCCTGGGACTAGCGCTGCTGGGCGGGCTGGTGCTGAACCTGATGCCGTGCGTCTTCCCGGTTCTGGCGATGAAGGCGGCGTCGCTGTCGGCGGCGGCGCATGATCCGGCGCGGGCGCGGCGCGACGGCCTGGCCTTCACCGCCGGGGTGCTGGTCAGTTTTCTGGTTCTGGCCGGCGCCCTGCTGGCGTTGAGGGCGGCGGGTCAGGCGATCGGCTGGGGGTTCCAGCTTCAGTCGCCGGGCGTGGTCGCGGCTCTGGCCCTGGTCATGCTGCTGGTCGGGCTGAACCTGTCGGGCGTCTTCCATGTCGGCGCCGGATTGCAGAACGCGGGGTCTGGTCCCCTGTCGCGCCTGCCCGGATCGGCGGGCGCCTTCTTCACCGGCGTTCTGGCCGTGGTCGTCGCCGCGCCCTGCACCGCGCCCTTCATGGCCGCAGCGCTCGGCGCGGCCCTGATCCTGTCCTGGCCGATGGCGCTGGCCGTGTTCCTGATGCTGGGGCTGGGTCTGGCCCTGCCCTATCTGGCGGTCAGCCTGTCGCCCGGTTTGCTGTCGCGCCTGCCGCGACCCGGCGTCTGGATGGAGCGGCTGAAGGGTCTTCTGGCCTTTCCAATGTATGGGGCGGCGCTGTGGCTGCTGTGGGTGTTCACGCGACAGGGCGGCGTCGAGGCCATGGGCCTGCTGCTGACGGCGGCGCTGCTGCTGGCCCTGGCGGCCTGGTTGACGGGTCTGGCGCAAGCGGCGCGCCAGCGTGATGAACGGCCGATCCTGACCACGATCTGCGCGATCGTCGTCGGCGTTCTGGCGCTGGGCCTGGCAGGCGTTGCGGCGGGTGCGGCGCGGAGTGCGGACGCCGCGCCGCAAGGCGACAGCGGCCCGCTGGCGGCCCAGCCCTGGTCGGCGGCGGCGGTGAATGCAGCGACCGCGTCGGGACGCCCCGTGCTGGTCAATCTGACCGCCGACTGGTGCGTGACGTGCAAGATCAACGAACGCGCGGCCCTGTCTTCGCCCCGTGTCGCCAAGGCGATGCGCGAGGCGAACGCCGCCTATCTGGTCGGCGACTGGACCCGGCGCGACGACGCCATCACCCGCGAGCTTCAGGCGCATGGGCGTTCGGGCGTGCCGCTGTATCTGCTGTATCGACCGGGCCGGGCCGAGCCGGAAATCCTGCCGCAGCTGTTGACCGAGGGGCTGGTCGTGGATGCGCTGAAGGATTGAGCGTCAGCTCAGGAACCGCTGCACCGCCGCCAAGAACCGCTGCGGCTGCTGCATCATCACCTGATGTTCGGCGCCTTCGATCCGCTCGAACCGGGCCGTGCGTGGCAAGCCTTCGAAGCCGTAGCGATACAGCCCCTCCAGCCGGTTGCGCGGCGCATCGGGATCGCGGGTCCAGCCATAGACGACGGTGACCGGGGCGGTGATCTCCGAAAGGCGGGGGCGCAGATCGACGGTTAAGGCTTCATACAGACCCTGGGCCAGGACGCGCCGGTCGCCGCCCTGAAGCCCCAGCCCCTCGAACACCATGTCGCCGGCCAGACCCATGTCCACGCCAAAGGCCGCGACCTGGGACTTCAGCGCCCGATCGCCGAACAGGAGCAGGGCCTGATAGCCCAGCCGGGCCAGGGGCTCGACCTGATCCGATGTGGTGCGGGCGTCGATCAGCGACGGGAAGAAGGGCGATGAATCGACCACCATGACGCGCCCGATCCGGTCGCCCATGTCGGCGGCGACGCGCAGGGCGATCTGGCCGCCCAGCGAATGGCCGATCACGGCGGGCCGGTCGATGCGCTGCTCGCGGATGTAGCGTTCGATCTCGCTGGCGGCAGGGCCGGCCAGACCGCCGCTGACATTGTCGCCGATCTGGGTCTCGCCGAAGCCGCGCAGGGTGACCAGATGCACCCGGTAGCGGTTATCGAGCCGATCCGCCGTCGAGCGCCAGGCCGAGCCGGTCGAACCCAGGCCGGGGATGAAGATGATGTCCGGCCCCCGCCCGCGCGTCTCGACGATGATGCGGCTGGAGCTGAACGCCGGAGCGGCCTGTAACTGCACCTTGGCCTGGACGGCGACCGGGGCGAGGACGAACAGGGTCGCAAGAAGCGAGGCGAAAAGGCGGATCATCATCCGCCCCTAACGCCCGATCACGGCGATCGGTTGACGCGTGCGTGCGACCTATCGCCCCTTGAACTCGGGTTTGCGCTTTTCGACGAAGGCGGACATGCCCTCCTTCTGGTCCTCAAAGGCGAACAGGGAGTGGAACAGGCGACGTTCGAACTGGACGCCTTGGGTCAGGGTCGTCTCCAGCGCGGCGTTGACCATCTCCTTGTTGGCCATGACCGCCAGCGGGCTTTGCGAGGCGATCTTGGCGGCGATCTTGCGCGTTTCGTCCAGCAAGGTTTCATGAGGGAAGACGCGCGAGGCCAGACCGGCGCGTTCGGCCTCCGTCGCATCCATCATCCGGGCCGTCAGGACCATGTCCATGGCCTTGGACTTGCCCACCAGACGGGTCAAGCGCTGGGAGCCGCCGATGCCCGGCGCGACGCCCAGGTTGATCTCAGGCTGGCCGAACTTCGCCTTGTCAGAGGCGACGATGAAGTCGCACAGCATGGCCAGTTCGCAGCCGCCGCCGAGAGCGAAGCCGTTGACCGCGGCGATGATCGGCTTTCTGAACCGGGTGATGCGGTCGTGGCCGAGGGCGAAATAGTTGCCCGTGTACATCTGGGCATAGGTCTGATCCGCCATCTCCTTGATGTCGGCGCCGGCGGCGAAGGCCTTTTCGCCCGAGCCGGTCAGGATCAGGCAGCGCACGCTGTCGTCCTGTTCGACGCTGTCGAGGAAGTCGGCCAGATCCTTGAACAGGGCCGCGTTCAGGGCGTTCAGCGCCTCGGGCCGGTTCAGGATCACCACCGCATAGCCGTCGGCGTGGCGTTCGATCAGCAGGTTGGAATAGGCGTCGGCCATGGTCGGTCTCCTTTGACGACGGTCATACAGGCGCGAGGCGGGGCCCGCTAGCGCAGGCGCTATCGTCGAGGCATCAGCGCCAGGGTCAGGGCGGCGCGGACCAGTTCGACCACGACCACCATGCCCAGCAGAAGATTGGCGGCGATCACCTGGCCCCGCGCGCCCGACAGGTCCAGCGTCCAGCCGAAGACGGACGACAGGGCAAGCATCAGCGCCGAGATCAGGACCAGGCCGACCAGCAGCATCAGGGCGACATGACCCGCCTTCAGCGCCGCCTGAAGCGTCGGCCCCTCGTCCAGCACGCGGGCGCGGCGGCGGAACAGCCGG
>NZ_DLTK01000081.1:0-6959 GCF_002500885.1 Brevundimonas sp. UBA7838 | reverse complement strand
CCACCATCATCGACGGTGCTCGTTGGTCCTGCGAAGGCGCGACCTGCACCGCTGCTGGCGGCACGGAACAGCCCGCGACGCGCGCCTGCCGTCGCGTGGTTCAGAAGTTCGGTCCCGTGACCGCCTTCTCGTACAAGGGCGTCGCCCTGAGCGCCGACGAACTGGCTGTCTGCAACGCCTAGACTGCGTGAGGCGGCTTAGGCCGCCTCGCCTCTCAGACGCCGCTGGATGGTTTCGCGACCGATCAGCGGCGCCATGGCCGCCATGTCCGGCCCGTGCTGCTGCCCCGTCAGCGCCAGACGCAGCGGCATGAACAGCGCCTTGCCCTTGGCGCCCGTCTCGGCCCTGACGGCCGAGGTCCACGCCGACCAGGCGTTCTCGTCGATCACTTCCGGCAGCAGACGCAGCGCTGTTTCAATGAAGGTCGCATCTTCGATCACCGGTTGGATCGGACCACGGACGATCTGCGCCATGTCCGCGACGTCGGCGAACTTCGTCAGATTGTTCCGCACCGTATTCCAGAAGGCTTCGCCCAGATCGGCGCCGAGAGCCTGAAGACGCGGCTGCGCCGTCGCATAATCCATGACGTGCAGCGCCTGGGCGTTCAGCCGGTCCAGATCCGCCGTATCGTAACGCGCCGGCGAACGGCCCATCTTGGAGAAGGCGAAGCTCTGTCCCAGAGCCTCAACCGAGGCGCCGACTTCCAGCGGATCAGAGGTGCCTATCCGGCCAAGGTGGCTGGTGATCGCGATCGGCTCATAGCCCTGGTCGCGCATGTCGCTGATCGACAGCGAGCCGAGACGCTTGGACAAGGCGGCGCCGTCGGCGCCGACCAGCAACGGCATGTGGGCGAACCCCGGAACCGTCGCGCCCAGCGCTTCGAAGATTTCGATCTGCGCCCCGGTGTTGGTGACGTGATCCTCGCCCCGGATGATGTGCGTGATGGCCATATCGATGTCATCGACCACCGACGGCAGGGTATAGAGGAACAGACCGTCCTCGCGAATCAGCACCGGGTCCGACATCGAGGCGGTGTCCACCTCCGCATGACCGCGCGCCAGGTCTTCCCAGGCGACGCGCTTGCCGTCCAGTTTGAAGCGCCAATGGGGGCGGCGCCCTTCGGCTTCGTAAGCGGCCTTCTGCTCTTCGGTCAGTTCCAGCGCCGCGCGGTCATAGATCGGCGGCAGGCCGCGCGACAGTTGCACCTTGCGCCGACGGTCCAACTCGTCAGCGGTCTCATAAGCGGGATAAAGCCGCCCCGACGCCTTCAGCCTGGCGGCCGCTTCTTCGTAGCGATCGAAGCGTTTGGACTGGTTGTAGCGCTCGTCCCACGGCATTCCCAGCCAAGTCAGGTCGTCTTCGATTCCCTGTTCGAACTCAGGCGTGGAGCGCGCCAGGTCGGTGTCGTCGATGCGCAGCACAAATGACCCGCCCTGCCCCTTGGCGAACATCCAGTTCACCAAGGCGGTGCGGACATTGCCGACGTGCAGCTTACCCGTGGGCGACGGGGCGAAACGAACCTTGACGGACATGGGTAGACGACCTCGAAAGCGAGGCGGCTAGGTCGCCCCGCAACCCGGCGAAGTCAAGGCGCGGAAGGCTTAAACCTCAGTCGTCGCGGTGAACGCGTTCGCGGCGTTCGTGGCGTTCCTGGGCTTCGACCGACAGGGTCGCCGTCGGACGGGCTTCCAGACGACCCAGGCTGATGGGTTCGCCCGTGTCCTCGCAGTAGCCGTAGGAGCCGTCCTCGATCCGGCGCAGCGCGTCGTCGATCTTGGAGATCAACTTGCGTTGGCGGTCGCGGGTGCGCAACTCCAGCGCGCGATCAGATTCCGAAGACGCCCGGTCCACCAGATCGGGGTGGTTTTCGGTCTCGGCCTTCAGATTGACGACCGTACCCTTGGACTCGCGAAGGATTTCATCCTTCCAGGCCAGCAGCTTCTTCTTGAAATAGGCTTGCTGCCGTTCGTTCATGAACGGCTCGCTGTCAGACGGCCGATACGGGCCGGTTTCGTCGGACACAACGGACGCCAAGGCGCTCATCGATCTCACGCTCTCTAACACGCCCCCCTGTGGCGTAGATGGCCGTATAATCAGCCCGTCGAGTCGCGGCAACGCGGTTCTCGATTCCGTGATGGAAATAGGGCGACTCACCGCCTGACAGTGGCAAAAGTCACTCACTGCCGAAGCTTAGCCGCCTGATGTCAGACGATTATTTCGTATCAGGGGCGGTTGCGGCGCATTTCGGCCTTCGCCAGCTCGACTGAAGCGCGCAGGTCGATCTGATCCAGCAGGGCGCCCAGGTCCTTGTCGTCATCGTCGGCGCGCTCCTCGCGCATGCTTCGCGCCAGACGATCCAGCGCCCCCTCGTCGGCGTCGCCGTTCAGCAGGGCCAGCTTGATTTCGTCAAGGCGATCCAGAAGACCGCTGCCGCGCCGGATCGCGCGACGTCGCTTTTCCAGAGGTCCCTCCACACCTTGAAGGGCCATCAAAGCCGAGACGTCAGAGACCCCGCCGGTTGCTGCGCTGGCGGTCGTTGCAGCGGGCGCGGACGGAGATGCGGCCTGCCCCAGCGAGAAACCGCTGGCGGATCGCGTCGGACGTGTGCTGGCAGGCGTGCTGACGCCGTTGGGGCCGACAACCTTCATGTGCAGGTGCTCCGCGTCATGAAATCATGGATGACGGGCGGCGATGACTGTTTGGTTAACGCCCCGGCAAATCCTGCCGCTTCTATGTCCGTCAAAAGCCGACCGGCATTGAATTCACGTCGTTAATTCTCCGGCACGATCCTCGCACGGATGACGGCGTAACGTTGCGTGGACGCCTGACCGATGCAAAATCTGCTTGCCCGCCTGATCGCCTCAGTCGCCGCGACGCTCGTCGTCGCCGGCGGCGCGACCTCGGCGCTGGCCCAGTCGCAATCGCGCATCAAGGACATTGCCGCCGTCGAGGGCGTGCGCGGCAACCAGTTGGTCGGCTACGGCATGGTCATGGGGCTGAACGGCACGGGCGATTCCTTACGCAATTGCCCCTTCACCCGCCAGTCGCTGGAAGGCATGACCGAGCGGCTGGGCGTCAACATTCGCGGGGCCAACGCCAACACCAAGAATATGGCCGCCGTCATGGTCACGGCCGACCTGCCCGCCTTCGCCACGCCCGGCTCGCGCATCGACGTGTCGGTCGCCTCCATGTGCGACGCCAAGAGCTTGCTGGGCGGTTCGCTTGTGGTCACCAGCCTGCAAGGCGCGGACGGTCAGGTCTACGCGGTGGCGCAAGGCTCGGTCCAGACCGGCGCCGTCTCGGCGTCTGGTGGTTCGGGGTCGTCGGTGACGCGCGGCGTACCGACTGCGGGCCGCATCGCTTCGGGCGCCTTGGTCGAGCGCGAGACCGGCTTCCAGATGGCCAATATGAACGAGGTGCGCCTGAACCTGCGCAACCCGGACTTCACCACCGCCCAGCGCGTCGCCGCCGTCGTCAACGCCGCCTATCCGGGGTCTGCTTTGGCCGAGAACGGCACGGTCGTCGCCCTGCGCGCGCCTGGTGAACTGGGCATGGCGGGCTTCATCAGCCGGATCGAGAACCTGGCCGTCAGCGTCGATACCCCCGCCAAGGTCATTATCGACGAGGTCAACGGCGTCATCGTCATGGGCGACGCCGTGCGCATCTCTCGCGTCGCCATCGCCCAAGGCAACCTGACCATATCGGTGGACGAACAGCCGCAGGTTAGTCAGCCGGCGCCCTTCAGCCGGGGCCAGACCGCCGTCGTGCCCTCGACCCAGGTGAACGTCGAAGAGGATCTGGGCACCCAGATGCGGCTGGTCGGCGGCGGGGCCAACCTGTCCACCCTGGTCAACGGCCTGAATGCCCTGGGCGTCAGCCCGCGCGACATGATCAGCATCCTGCAGGCCATCAAGGCCGCCGGCGCCCTGCAGGCCGACATCGAGGTGATGTGAGCATGACCGACCTGACCGTCTCCGCCGATCTGCTGCGCCCCGCCGCGGCCGCACCCACGGCTGTGAATCGCGACAAGATAGAGGAAACCGCCAAGGCCTTCGAGGCCACCTTCATCTCGCAGATGCTGAAGCCGATGTTCGAAGGCCTGTCGACCGACGGCCTGTTCGGCGGCGGTCAGGGCGAGGCGACATGGCGCAGCTTCATGTTAGACGAAATGGCCAAGTCCACGGTGAAGGCCGGCGGCATCGGCCTGAGCAACACCGTCATGGCCGAAATGCTGAAGATGCAGGAGGGCCGGCCATGAGCGACACCGAACTGGCCCAGGCGCGGGTTCGTCAGTTGACGACCCTGACCTTGCGCCTGACCGAGCGGCTGAAGGCCGAAACAGCCGCCTTCGCCGATGGCCGTCCTCAGGATGTGGCGGCCGGTCTGTCGGAAACTCAGGAGATGGCCAATCTCTACCGTCGCGATTCCGCCCATGTGAAGGCCAATCCGGCGCTGCTGAGCGGCGCTCCGCTCGAAGACCGCAGAACACTGGTCGACGCAACGCGTGAGTTCGACGCGGCCCTGACGCGACACAGCCGCGCCGTCGACGCCGCGCGTCAAATCTCCGAGGGCCTGGTCCGCGCCATCGCGGCGGAAGTCACCGCTGCTCGCACACCCGCCTCCGCCTATGCCGCCGACGGCCGCGCCTCGCTGGGCGACGGACGCGCTGTCGCCCTGAACCGCATGGCATGACCGGCACAGCCCTTCGCCGTTCGCAGATCACGGTTCGCGTCCTAAGGGTCATTGCCTATTTTTTAAGCGACTGTGTGCCAGCATGGCCTCATGACGCTGACCACTCGCCTCCTAGGCCTGGCCTTCGCTTCCGCCGACACCCTAGTGGAGGTGGATCCGAAAGGCGTGGTCGCCTTTGCGATCGGCGCGGGCGCCGTGCCCGGCGAAGACGCAGGCGCGACCTGGACGGGCCGTCCCCTGCTCGATCTGCTGCACGACGGCGCCTGTACCCTGACCGCCCTGCAAGGCATGAAGGCCGGCGTGCGTATTCCCGCGACATCGATCCTGGTGGCGGCTGGGCCTGACCGTGTGCGTCGTGCATCGTTCCGCGCCTTCGTCCTGCCGCAGATGGCGCCCGCCATCTCCTGCGCCATATCGTACGAAGGCCCCGCCTTCGCGCTGGAGGATCTGGAAACCCGCCCGCTTCTGGAGCCGGAAGATTTCCTGGCCGACGCCGGGCGGGTGCTAGAGTCCAATCCCGACCTGGCCCTGTCTTTCCTTGACATTACGGGGCTTGAGAACGTCACCGGGGACGCCGCCGACCGTCTGAACCGCCGCATCGAGGCCACGCTTCAGTCCGCCGCCGTCGAGGGATCGAGCGCGTCGCAGGTCACCGGCGTCCGCTATGCGCTTCTCCGCCCCGCCAACGACCGTCGTGACATCGCCGCCGAAATCGTGGAGGCCGGGCGGGCCGAAGGCCTGTCGCTGGGTGCGGAGGCGTTCAGCTCGCCCGTCCCGCCCGGATCGGATTCCCTGTGCGTGCTGCGCGCCATGCGGTTCGCCATCGAAGGCTGCCTGAAGGGCGACGGCCTCGCCAATCCACAAATCGCCTTTGCCGACTCGCTGAAGCGCACCTTCCGCGACGCCGAGACCTTCCGCAGCCTGGTCAAGTCGCGCGAGTTCCAGGTCCATTATCAGCCCATCGTCCATCTGGACTCCCGCGCGGTCCACCACTTCGAGGCCCTGACCCGCTTCAACGGCAACAATGGACCCGCCGAGGCCATTCGCATGGCCGAGGAGTTGGACATGATCGAGTCGTTCGACCTCGCCGTGGCGGAGAAGGTGCTGAAGCGGATGCGCCAGCCCGGCGCCGGCCTTCTGAAGATGGCGATCAATGTTTCGGGCGCCTCGCTGGGCGATGACACCTACGTCGAGCAGTTGCTGCGCATGACCGCCGGCGCGCCCGAGGAACGCCGTCGCCTGATGGTCGAGGTGACGGAAACTTCCGCCATTGCAGACATCGAAGCCGCCGACCGTCGCCTGGCCGCGCTGCGCGAAGCCGGTATCAAGGTCTGCATCGACGATTTCGGCGCAGGGGCCGCCGCCTTCGACTATCTGCGCAAACTGTCTGTGGACTCGGTCAAGATCGACGGGGCCATCGTTCGCGATATCCAGACCGACCAACGCTCCAAGGCCATGCTGCACAGCATCGTCGAAATGTGCCGCTCGATGAGGCTGGAAACCATCGCCGAGATGATCGAGACCGACGGCGTCGCCGCCGAGCTCAAGGCGGCGGGCGTCGAATACGGCCAAGGCTGGCTCTTCGGCCGCGCTGAAGCCGAGCCGCGCACCCAACTGTCCAGTCCGTCGATGGTCCGTCGCAAGGGCGCCGTCGAGGCCTGGGGCTGACCGACTTCAGAGTTCGATCGTGCGCGTGATCTTCAGCGCCGCCAGGAAATCCACGTCGTGGCTCACCACGATCAACGCGCCGTCATAGGCGTTCAGCGCCTCCTCGATCGACGCGATGGCGTCCAGGTCGAGGTGGTTCGTCGGCTCGTCCAGCACCAGCACGCGGGCGTCGATGGCCATCACCAGTGCCAGGTGCAGCTGCACGATCATGCCCTTGGACAGCTCGCGCACGCGCTGCTTCGGCTGCAGCTTGGTGTTGGCCAGGAAGCGTTCGCAGCGGGCCCGGTCGAAGCGCGGGTGCACGCCAGCCACGAAATCGATGGCCTCGCGCACCTTCAGCCAGCGCGGCAGCACGGCCACGTCGGCGATGAAGCAGATGTCCTTCATCAGTTCATCGCGGTGCACGCGCGGGTCGCGGCCCAGCACGGACAGCTCGCCTTCCACCGAGGTCAGGCCGAGGATGGCCTTCAGTGCGGTGGTCTTGCCGGCGCCATTGGGCCCGATCAGGCCGACGATGCGGCCTGCCGGAATGGAGAAGCTGGCGTTGTCGAGGGCAACGGTGTTCTTGTAGGCCTTGCGCAGGCCTTTTTTTTCAAGCA
>NZ_DLTK01000083.1:0-7959 GCF_002500885.1 Brevundimonas sp. UBA7838 | reverse complement strand
AGGGCGGAACGCCATCATACTTCCCGGTCCAGGCCTGCAGCAGCTCGGCGCGCGGCGTCTGGCTGGGCAGGACGGCGCGGGCGATGCGCGCTTCCTCGGCGACGCTGGCGGCGGACGGCGCCGCAGCGGACCCGCCCGAGGTCGCGCCTGTGGAAGCGCAGGCCGACAGGGCCATCAGGCTGCCGCCCGCGATGAGAAGCTGGCGTCTATGCATGGAATGCTCCGAAACAAGATCATGGTTGCGATACACTTAGGCGCACGGATCGCCCCCGTCACCTGACGCGGGGATAAACTTGTCGCCAATCCGGTTGGATACGTCGTCGCACTGTTCTAAAGCCGAGCCATGGCTATTGGCGTTTTCGACTCCGGCGTGGGCGGCCTGACTGTCCATCGCGAACTGACCCGACGCTTCCCCCAGCGGGACTTCGTCTATCTGGCCGATCAGGCCCACGCCCCCTATGGCGGGCGCGGCGGCGAAGACATCGTCGAACTGACGAAAACCGGCTGCGAGCGGCTGTTCGACGCCGGGGCCTCCGTCGTCGTTCTGGCCTGCAACACCGCCAGCGCCATTGCGCTTCGCCGTCTGCAACAGACTTGGCTGCCGGGTCTGCGCGAGCGTCTTGGCCGCCCGGTCAACATCCTGGGCATCATCGTCCCGACCATCGAGGCGGCGACCGGCAAGCCCTGGAGCTTCGAGGCCGAGCGCCCGCAGGAAGGCGAAAAGGTCGCCTCCATCGACATCACCGGCGTCTTCTGCACCGCCGCCACGGCTATCAGCCGCGTCTATGAGATCGAGATCGACAAGCGGCGCGAGGACATCGCCGTCTTTTCCGAGCCCTGTCCCGGCCTGGCGGGCCTGATCGAGCTGGGCGCGCCGCCGGAGGAGCTGAAGGTGGTGATCGACGACCACGTCGATGCGCTGCGTCGTCGCATCGGCCGCCACCCGGACAAGGCCATCCTGGGCTGCACCCACTATGAGATTGTCGCCGAACTGTTCGCCCAGGCTCTGCCGGCCGGCACCGTTCTGATCGAACAGCCGACGGCGGTGGCGGATGCGCTGGAGCGCTATTTCAAGGCGCACCCCGAATACGATCTGGGCGACAGCGGGCGTCGCGATTTCCTCACAACCGGCCAGCCCGGGCCGCAGTCGGAAATGGTGTCCCAATTCTGGGGCGCGCCAGTGACATTCGAACAGGCGTAAGGGCTCAGCAGCCCGGGCAATCCGGCAGAGGCTCTGTCTCCAGCTGCAATGTCGTATGGCCGATGGCGTAGCGCTTCGCCACCGCCTGGGCCTCGCAGATCAGGGCCGCCGTGTCGGCGCGGTCGTGGACCAGGTGGGCGGTCAGGGCAGTCTCGGTCGTCGACAATCCCCAGACGTGCAGATCATGCACGGCTCGCACGCCCGGCAAGCCGACCAGCGCCTGTTCCAGAGCCGGCACGTCCACGCCCGTCGGGGCGCCGTCCATGGCCAGATTGACCGAATCCTTCAGCAGGCCCCAGGTCGACCACAGGATCACGACCACGATCGCCAGGCTGACCAGCGGATCGACCACCGACCAGCCGGTCATCATGATCAGCCCGCCGGCCAGCACCACGCCCAGCGACACGCCCGCGTCGGCCATCATGTGCAGATAGGCGCCGCGCGCATTCAGGTCGTGCTGCGACTTCATGAACAGCAGCGCAGTGCCAAGGTTGATGACGAAGCCGATGCCGGCGACCGCCATGATGACGCCCGAGCCGACCGGCGCAGGCTCGTTGAACCGCCCCACGGCCTCGAACGCGATGGCCCCGCAGGCGAAGATCAGCAGCAGCGCATTGCCCAGCGCCGCCAGCACCGTCGCCTTGCCGAAACCATAGGTCCGCCGGCCGCCCGCCGCCCCATGTGCGCCGCGTCGCGCCAGCCAGGCCGCGCCGCCCGCCATGGCCAGGCCCAGAACGTCCGACAGATTATGCCCGGCGTCGGCCAGCAGGGCGGTCGAATCCGCAATCAGTCCCGCGCCGAACTCGCACGCCACGAACAGCAGATTGACCACCAGGCCGACGGCATAGCGCCAATCGCCGGTGTCCACTGGGCCGTGGCTATGACCGCCGTGGCCGTGGCTGTGTCCGTGGTGGCTGTGAGAATGCCCATGGCCGTGATCCGCATGATCGTGGTCATGCCGGTGGCTGGGGCTGTGGTCGTGCGCGGCGTTCATGGCTCGCCTATACGCCCTCTGGCGAAACAGCCAAGCCGATACATGATAACGCATTGAATGTTATCATGTAATATCGCGTCAGTGTTGGTGCATGGCGACAACGAGGCCAAGACCGATCAGGGCCACGCCCAGAACCGCCCCCTCATATCGCGCCCAGCGTTCCAGCCGCAGGATCGAGGCGCCGGCGCTGGCCAATGCCGTGAAGACCGCCATGCCGGCGATGGTCCCCGCCGCGAACACCACCGTCAGCAGCGCCAGGGCTCCAAGCCCCGCTGAGGCCGAAGACAGATAGATGGGCAGCAGCACTTCGCCAGGCGAAACCGCCATCATGGCGACCAGACCCAGGAAGGCGGCCTTGTCGGACACGGCCGGCTCGGGCGTCTCGACCGCAGGACCACCGGCCATGGCGGGGCGCTTCAGGGTCGCGCGCGCCAGATAGAAGGCGCCGAACAGGAACAGCAGAACCGCCGCAAGGTGAGGCAGCACGCCCTCGATCCACTGATCCAGCGCCAGACCCGCCGCCACGATCAGACCACCGACCACCGCCGTCGTGGCGATATGCGCCAGGCCCGCCGCCGTCACCGCCATCAGGATCCGCGACGGCCGCCAGCCTTGCGCCCGCCCGACCAGGGTGAACGGCAGCCAGTGGGTCGGCAGGGCCGCATGCAGAAAGGCCGCAACGAAGCCGCCGCCCAGCAGGGAAAGCATGACGGACTGTTCGGGACCGGGAGACATGACCGGCCCTATAGCGTGTTACTTTATAACGGTCGAGAAGAATCGGCGATCAAAGCCAATCGGCGAACGGCTCGCGGTCCAGCATCTCTTCATAGGTCGGGCGTGGCCGGATCACGGCCCACTGATCGCCATCCACAAGCACTTCGGGGATCAGGGGCCGGCTGTTGTATTCGCTGGACATCACCGCGCCGTAAGCCCCCGCGCCGGTGAAGACGATCAGGTCCTCGGCCTCCAGCGGAGGCAACGCGCGGTCACGCGCGAAGGTGTCGCCCGTCTCGCACACCGGCCCGACCACGTCATAGGCCGTCGCCCCGCCCTCGCGCGGATTGACCGGCTGGATGTCGTGGAAGGCGTCGTACAGGGCCGGCCGCATCAGGTCGTTCATCGCCGCGTCCAGCACCAGAAAGCGCCGTCCGTCCGAGCGTTCGTTGACCTGTATCACTTGGCTGAGCAGCACGCCGGCGTTGGCGGCCAGCAGCCGGCCCGGCTCGAACGCCGCCTCAACGTCCAGCCCGTTCAGAACCCGCGCGGCCATGGCGACATACTCGGCCGGCGACGGCGGCTCGGTCCCACCGGAATAGGGCACGCCCAGCCCGCCCCCCAGATCCAGGCGGGTCACGGCATGACCCTGCGCCCGCAGCTTGCGCGTCATCTCCGCCAAGACCTCGAAGGCGGCCTCAAGCGGCTTAAGGTCGGTGATCTGGCTGCCGATATGGCAGGCCAAGCCCACCGGCGTGACATGGGGCGAGGCCGAGGCGCGGGCATAGAGGTCCATCGCCTCCTCGACCGGCACGCCGAACTTGTCGCCCTTGCCGCCCGTGGTGATCTTGGCGTGACCGCCCGCTCCCACGTTCGGATTGACCCGGACGGCGATGGCCGGCGAGGCATCCATCATGGCTGCAACGGCGATCAGCCGATCCAGCTCGGCGCCGGATTCGACATTAATCTGACGCACGCCGACGCTGATGGCGAAGGCCATTTCCACATCGGTCTTGCCGACGCCGGAGAAGATGATCCGGTCGGACGGCACGCCGGCGGCCAAGGCGCGGCGGATTTCGCCCTCGGAGACGGTGTCCGCGCCGGACCCCAGTTTCGCTAGGGTCGCCAACACCGAAAGGTTGGAGTTGGCCTTGACCGCAAAGGCGATCAGGGCCTCGCCCAAAGCGTCCCGATGCGCATCGGCGGCAGCGCGCAGCAGGCCGTAATGCCGCTTCAGGGTCGCGGTCGAATAGACATAGGCCGGCGTGCCGACCTCGTCCGCAATCAGCTCCAGCGGCACGCCCTCAGCATGGAGGGTGCCGTCCTTCAGGTCGAAATGGTGCAACTTACCGCGGGTCGTTCTGGGCGGCGCCGGCGCCGATCGGGTTGGACGGGCCGCCGTCGATCGGTACGCTGCTGGACGGACGGTTCATGGTCGCCGGCTCGGGCAGCCCCGGCGCGCGGCTGCTGCGCGGCGCACGCTCGGTCTCGCGCACCGGCGATTCCAGATCGGCCATCCGGCCGCAGGCGGAGGTCAGGAGGGCGAGCGCGCCCGCGAGGATCAGAGATTTTTTCACAGGCGGGCTCTCCAGTCGGCGATGCGCGCACGGACCTGTTCCGGCGCGGTTCCCCCATAGCTTTGGCGGCTTTGGCACGAAGCCTCGGCGGTCAGCACCTTGTAAACCGCTTCGGTGATCCCTGGCTCCAGTTTCTGCATTTCTTCCAGCGGCAGTTGCGACAGATCCACGCCCAACCCCTCCGCCCGTTTGACCGCCGCGCCGGTCACGTGGTGCGCCTTTCTGAACGGCAGGTTCAGTTCGCGCACCAGCCAGTCGGCTAGGTCTGTCGCGGTCGAAAAGCCCGCGCCCGCCGCCTGGGCCATCCGTTGGGTGTTGGGTTGCAGGGCCGAAACCATCGCCGTCATCGCGACCAAGGCCAGATCCAGGGCGTCGAAGGCCTCAAACACCGGCGGCTTGTCCTCCTGCATATCCTTGGAATAGGCCAGCGGCAGGCCCTTCATCACCGTGGACAGAGCGACCAGCGAACCCATGATCCGCCCGGTCTTGGCCCGCACCAGTTCGGCGGCATCCGGATTGCGCTTCTGCGGCATGATCGACGAGCCGGTGGTCAGGTCGTCGGGTAGGCTGGCGAAACCAAACATCGGCGTCATCCACACCACGATCTCCTCAGCCAAGCGCGACAGATGCCCGGCCGTAATCGAGGCCGCGGCCAGGCTTTCCAGCGCGAAGTCGCGGTCCGACACGGCGTCCAGGCTATTAGCCATCGGCCTGTCGAAGCCCAGTTCCGCCGCCGTCGCCTGGCGATCGATGGGGAATGGCGAACCGGCCAGGGCTGCGGCGCCCAGCGGGCTTTCATTCATCCGAGCGCGGGCGTCGGCGAAACGTCCGGCATCACGGCCAAACATCTCGACATAGGCCATCAGATGGTGACCCAGGGTCACGGGCTGGGCGGTCTGCAAATGGGTGAAGCCGGGCATCAGGTCGCCGGCATGCTGTTCGGCGCGCGTCAGCAACGCGGCCTGCAGCGCCTTCAACTGCGCGACCGAGCGATCGCAGGCGTCGCGGACCCACAGGCGGAAATCGACCGCGACCTGATCGTTGCGGCTGCGCGCCGTGTGCAGCCGGCCCGACGGCTCGCCGATCAGTTCATTGAGGCGCGCCTCCACATTCATGTGGATGTCCTCGAACTGGTCACGGAACGGGAAGGTTCCGGCCTCGATCTCGGACTGGATGACCTCCAGCCCGCCCAGGATCGCGTCTGCATCGGCCTGTGAAATGATGCCTTGCTTGGCCAGCATGCGGCAGTGGGCCCGCGATCCGGCCAGATCCTGACGCCACAGGCGCTGGTCCACGCCGATGGAGACGTTGATCGCCTGCATGATCTCGGCGGGGCGCGACGAAAAGCGTCCGCCCCACATGTCTTGACCCGCGGGCTTCACCGGCGCAGTCGAACCGCCGAATGGATTGGCGTCGGAAGAAGGTGTTTCGGTCATGAGCGGCTCAAGAAAGGCGATCTGGGCGGTCGTCGGCGCGGTCGTCGTCGTCAGCACCATCGCCGGCGCCGGCGGCATGGCGATGTCGCTATACGCCAATCATCGCCAGAAGGCGCAAGTCGAACAGACCAGAACCGCCGCCGCGGCGCCAAAAAGCGACCTGGCGCGCTTCGCGGTCGGATCCCTGGCCGCGTTGTCGACCCCGGCCGAGGCGAAGCCCGCGCCCGAATACGCGTTCCGCGACGGCACCGGCACAGCCGTTCGTTTCTCGGCCTTTCAGGGAAAGGTCGTGGTCGTGAACCTCTGGGCCATGTGGTGCGCGCCGTGCAAGGCGGAGATGCCCACGCTCCAGGCGCTGGCGAAGGCCTATGAGGCGAACGAGGATCTGGTCGTCCTGCCGATCAACGTGGACGCCACACCCGAAGCCGCAGCCGAGGCGAAACGTTTCTTGGCCGACCACGCGCCCCTGCCGTTTTACAGTGACGCCAAATTCCAGCTGCCGTTCGAGTTTCCCGGCAAGGGCGCCATGCCGCAGACCATTATCTTGGATCGTCAGGGCCGCATTCGGGCTGTCATGAAGGGTGAGGCGGACTGGTCCAGCCAAGAAGCCCGCGCTTTGATCGATGCGATGCTGGCGGAAGGCGGCGCGCCGCCCCCCGCCTGATCGACTTTAGTTTGTGTTCGCCGGCACGCGCTGATCGGTCGCGGGATTGATCGCGCCGGGCTTGCCCTCGGCCGCCGCTTCGGCCTGTTCGGTTTCCAGCTTGTCGGCGACCTTGCCGGCGCCGCTCTCGACCGCCTGCGCCGCCTTCATCGCGCCGCCCTCGATCACTTCCCCGGCCTGAGACGCGACATCGGCCGTCTTGTCGGCCGCAGCCTCGGCATGCGCCTCGGTCTTTTCCTGCTCGGCCTGGGTGCAGGCGGCTGCGCCCAGCGTCATTGCGGCGACGGCCGCCATCAGGGCTTTGGTTCGGATCGTCACGACGAAACTCCGGTCAAGGTTGAAATCTCGACCGGAAAACGCAGCACAACGGCGCAGGTTGCAGCCAGCCAAAGCAACGGCAGTCGTTACGCGCAACTCACGATCGATCGCTGCGCGCGTTGTATTTGCTAGTTGGGACGAGACATGAGACCGTAGATCATCAAGGAGACACGCATGTTCGCAACATCATTGGCCTTTGCATCCACGCTAACATTGCAAGCATTAGCTCAAACTCCTCCAGCGACGACAGCGCCGTCACCTCAGGTTGCCGCTGAGGACCAAGCAGCGCCCCCTCCCCGGGCGCGCCGCGTCTGCGAGCGGCGAGCCCTGACAGGTCGCAGGCTTGAGCAGACCATCTGCTATACGCCTGAGCAATATGCTGCTCTGGTCGAGGCCAAGCGCAAGGAACTTCGCGAAATTCAGAGTCGCGACGCCGTACAATACGACCGCTCGATCGTCGGCATTCCGCCTGGACCGCTTTGAACTGACGACTTTGCTCAGCATAGTGGAAATGGTGACTGGAGGCGGGATCATGCACAGACCCACATCTCCAGCAACGCGCATTGCGTGCTGAACCAGGCTCAATTACAGGGCAATGACCTGATGCGTTTCCGTCGTCGAGAATGCGCGGCCTAGCAGCGGACACTTTGAAGTTCCGCTGAGGGTGGCTAGCGGACACTACTTTGGGCTGAACTTAGCGATTACGTTCGGGCGTCACCCTCAGGCTAAGGCGCTAGCATCCACCTCCAACGAAGCGAGCCGTTTGATGCTTTCAGTCTCAATCTTGTCTGCCCTACTGTTGGCCACGCCGCTCCAGCCGGCTCCGGCAACAGAGCCGCAATTGGCCACATTGCCGGAGGTTGAAGTCACCGGCGTGCCCGAGCGGGATGCGGTGCATGGTTTCGTCGGACGTGTGGCGGCTCCGGCGACTGGTCGCGGTCTAGCGCGTTGGCGAGGGCCCATATGTCCGGCGACGGTCAACCTGCGTCCGGAGGCGGCACAGTCGATTCTCGACCGGGTCAGCGACATTTCGGCTGACGTGACCCCCTGAAACT
>NZ_DLTK01000003.1:0-4303 GCF_002500885.1 Brevundimonas sp. UBA7838 | reverse complement strand
TCCACCACCCTGCGGGCGGTCCCCCTCCCCCGACGGGGGAGGATTACTCATAGTCGCGCCGTCAGCCATTCCCGCGCCACCTCTCTCGCGCCCTCATGCTCGATCCGGTCGATGACCTCGATCAGAAAGGCCTGGGTCAGCAGGGCGCGGGCTTCGTCGGCCGGAATGCCGCGCTGCTGCATGTAGAACAGGGCGCTCTCGTCCAGCGTCCCCACCGTATTGCCGTGCGCGCACTGCACGTCGTCGGCATAGATGATCAGTTCCGGCTTGGCGTCGATCTCGGCCCGCTCGGAGGCGATCAGGGCGTGGTGGCCCATGCGCGCATCGGTGCCGTCGGCGCCGCGCTCGACCACGATCTTGCCCTGGAAGACGCCGCGCGCCGTGTCGCGGGCCACCCCTTTGATCAGTTGCGAGGTCGCGCCGTCGTGTTCGACATGACGCACCACGCTGGTCAGGTCCGCATGACGCGATCCGTTCAGCAGATACAGACCGTCGGCCTGAACCTGCGCACCCTGGGCATAGTGAGTGATGCGCGTCTCGATCCGCTGCAGCTTGGCGCCGGTCGTGACGATAGTCTGGCGATAGACGCCGCCCGCCTCGACCTTCACATGGGCCTCGGCGATGGAGATGGCGTCTTCCGGCTCCTCGACCAGGACGACGCGCGTCACCTCGGCGCCGGCCGCCACGTCCAGTTCCAGCGTATTGTGCGCGACATAGGCCGAGCCCGCGCCCTCGTGCGTCTCCAGAAGCAGCAGCTTGGCGCCGGCGCGCGCCGACACCCGCGCGCTGGCCGTGTGACCCGTGCCGACGGCGTCCGACACATAGCGCAATCGCAGGGTCCGCTCGCCCGAGGCTATGAAGTCGGTCACGCCCACGGCGCGCCCGTTGGCGAAGACGATCGCCTCACCGCCCAGATCATAAAACGGTCCCGGCGGCCCGACCTCGGCCGTACCCGACGGCTCCGGCGCGGCGCGAAGATACCGTTTCAGGTCGCTGTATTTCCACGCCTCAATGCGCCTTGACGGATAGGTCTCGGCGTCGGTCAGGTCGAGGGCGAAGACCGCGCTCATGCAGCTTGCGGCAGATACTTATCGTACCCTTCCGCCTCCAGCTCCAGCGCCAGTTCCGGCCCGCCCGACGCCACGATCCGACCGCCGGCCAGCACATGCACCCGGTCCGGTTTAATGTAGTCGAGCAGGCGCTGATAGTGCGTAATGACCAGCATGGCGCGGTCGGGACGACGCAGCGCATTCACCCCTTCCGACACGATGCGCAGGGCGTCGATGTCCAGGCCGGAATCGGTCTCGTCCAGAATCAGCAGCGACGGCTCCAGCAGAGCCATCTGCAGGATCTCCATCCGCTTCTTCTCACCGCCGGAGAAGCCGACATTCAGCGGCCGCTTCAGCATGTCGAAGTCCATCTTCAGCGCCTTTGACGCCTCGCGAACCAGCTTCAGGAAAGCGGGCGCCGCCACCTCCTCCTCGCCCCGCGCGCGCTTTTGCGCGTTCAGCGCCGTCCGCACGAAGGTCAGGGCCGGCACGCCGGGGATCTCGATCGGATACTGGAACGACAGGAAGACGCCCTCGGCCGCCCGTTCAGCCGGGTTCAACGCCAGAAGGTCCTCGCCCGACCATTCGACAGACCCTTGCGTCGCCTCATAGCCCGGCCGTCCCGACAGGGCGTAACCCAACGTCGATTTCCCGGCCCCGTTCGGCCCCATGATGGCGTGAACCTCGCCTGCGGGAACGTCGAGAGTCAGACCCTTGAGGATCGGCTTTTCGCCGACAGAGACGTGGAGGTTATTGATGTTAAGCATTGTTTCTTCTTGATTATCCAACCGATCCTTCGAGGCTGATCGCCACCAGCTTCTGCGCCTCGACGGCGAACTCCATCGGCAGTTTCTGCATCACGTCGCGCACGAAGCCGTTGACCAGCAGGGCCACGGCCTCCTCCTGCGACAGCCCGCGTTGTTGGGCGTAGAACAGCTGGTCGTCCGACAGGCGCGTCGTCGTCGCCTCGTGCTCCAGCTGGGCCGAGCCGTTGCGGGCCTCGATATAGGGGGTGGTGTGCGAGCCGCAGTCCTTGCCGATCAGCAGGCTGTCGCACTGGGTGAAGTTGCGCACCCCTGTTGCCTTCGGATGCACCGAGACCAGACCGCGATAGGTCGAATCCGACCGGCCCGCCGACACCGCCTTGGCGATGATCCGCGACTTCGAGTTCTTGCCCAGGTGGATCATCTTGGTGCCGGTGTCGGCCTGCTGATGTCCGTTGGTGATGGCGATGGAATAGAACTCGCCGGACGACTCCTCGCCCTTCAGGATGCAGGACGGATATTTCCAGGTCACGGCCGAGCCGGTCTCGACCTGGGTCCACGACACCTTGGACCGATCGCCCCGGCAGTCGGCGCGCTTGGTCACGAAGTTGTAGATGCCGCCCTTGCCCTCGGCGTCGCCCGGATACCAGTTCTGGACGGTCGAATATTTCACCTCGGCGTCGTCCAGCGCCACGATCTCGACCACGGCCGCATGCAGCTGGTTCTCGTCGCGCATCGGCGCGGTGCAGCCCTCAAGGTAGGAGACGTAAGCTCCCTTGTCGGCGATGATCAGGGTCCGTTCGAACTGGCCCGTCTGGCTGGCGTTGATGCGGAAATAGGTCGACAGCTCCATCGGGCATTTGACGCCCGGCGGGATGTAGACGAACGAGCCGTCCGAAAAGACCGCGCTGTTCAGCGCTGCGAAATAGTTGTCCGAGACCGGCACCACCGACCCCAGATATTGCCGCACCAGTTCAGGATATTCGCGCAAAGCCTCGGAAATCGGCATGAAAATCACGCCGACCTTGGCCAGTTCCTCCTTGAAGGTCGTGACCACCGACACGCTGTCGAACACGGCGTCCACGGCGACCTTGGGCGCGCCCTGCACCCCGGCCAGCACTTCCTGCTCCTTCAGCGGGATGCCCAGCTTCTTGTAGATCTCCAGGATCTCGGGATCGACCTCGTCCAGCGACTTGGGCCCGTCCTTCTTCTTGGGCGCCGCATAGTAGAACAGGTCCTGATAGTCGACCGGCTCGTAACGGACCGCCGCCCAGGTGGGCTCCTCCATCGCCAGCCAGCGCTCATAGGCGGCCAGACGCCATTCCAGCATCCACTCCGGCTCGCCCTTCTTTTCGGAAATGAAGCGCACGATCTCAGCGCTCAATCCCTTGGGCGCATATTCCGTCTCGATGTCGGACGTGAAGCCGTGCTCGTACTTCTCCAGCGCGGCGACGGCGTCGATGGTTTCCTTGACGGCGGCCATCAGGCGACCTCTCTCACGCGCTCGGCGGCGCGCGTCTTGTGCTTGTTATAGGCGGCGACCCAGGCGTCGGCGAACCTTGCCCAGTCGCTCTCGACCGAGCCCCAGCCGCCGGAGACGCGCACGCCCCCGGTCGCCAGCGCATTCAGGCCCATGGCGCTGATGGTCTTGGACGGCTTGACCTTGCCCGACGAACAGGCCGAGCCGGCCGACACCATAACGCCCGTCAGATCCAGGGTGATCAGTTGCTGCGGGCTGTCCCAGCCCTCGACGGCCATGAACAGGGTGTTGGGCAGCCGCGCTGCGTCGCCGCCGATGATGGTCGCGCCTGCGGCCTTGACCTTGGCTTCGGCTGCATCGCGCCAAGCGACATGCGAGGCCATCGTTTCCAGATCCCGCGCGGCGCAATCGGCCGCGACGCCGAACCCGGCGATGCCCGGCACATTCTCGGTCCCGGCGCGCAGGCCCCGCTCCTGCCCCGCGCCGTGCAGGATCCGCACGCCCGACAGACCTTCCTTGAAGATCAGGGCGCCCACGCCCTGCGCCCCGCCCAGCTTGTGCGCCGACAGGGTCAGGGTGTCCGCGTCCAGCGCGCGCATATCGACCGCGATCTTGCCCGCCGACTGGATTGCGTCGACATGCAGCCAGCCGCCCGCCGCCCGCACCAGAGCCGCCGCCTCGGCGATCGGCTGGATGACGCCGCTTTCGTTGTTCGCATGATGGATGGCGACCACGGCCCGGCCCGGGCGGTTCAGCGCCTCCGCCAGCCAGTCCAGATCGACCACGCCGTTCGCATCGACCGGCAGCACCTCGACCGGCGCCCCCGCATTCGCCGCCGTCTCGGCCACGCACGGATGTTCGGTCGCCGACACGATCAGCCGCTCGCAGCCGGCCGCCAAGGCGCTGGCGATGCCCTGGGCGTTGGCTTCCGTGCCGCCTGAGTTGAACACCACCGCCGTCGGATCGGCCCCGACCAGGTCCGCGACCTGCGCCCGCGCGGTTTCGACCCG
>NZ_DLTK01000142.1:0-3840 GCF_002500885.1 Brevundimonas sp. UBA7838 | reverse complement strand
GCGTCGGGCTTGGGCGAAAGATCGGGCGCGATTACGCGCGCGGCCGGGGGAGGCGGCGGGGGCGGCTCGACCAGTTCGACCATCATCGGCGGCGTCTGCGGCGTCTCGACCATCGGCTCCGCACCGCCGTGCATCAGCAGCGCCAGCCGCAGATGCGCGGCCAGGATCGGCGTCGCCGCCAGCGCCCAGCGCCTTGTGCGCGCCGCGCTCAATCGCCGATCCGTGATGGGAGTTGAACACGCCGCCGCATGGTCATCGGGACAAAACGCCTGTAAAAATCGCCAGGCTCCGTTGAAAACATTCGGTCGCGTCAGGAAAGTGGCGTCGTCGTGAATACAACCGCGCGACGGCGCAGAGCGGCGATAGATGAGCGTATCCGCCCTCCGGCATCGGCCGTCGGCGGCGCAACGTCTTCACTGAGCCGATGGTTCCGTGCTCATGCAAGAATAACGCGAATATTCGATCTGCTTATGGTCCAGCTGACATGATGCCGCCCAAAGCGCGTCATTACTCCGCCTTGTCTCATACGCCATTTTCATCTTGCGCATGAACTGGGTGTGGCGCTCCCGGCAAGAAGGAGACAGAACTTGAGCAGATCGAAACTCAGGACGGCGGTCGTCGGCGGCGCCCTCATCGCCCTCGGCTTTGCGGCCAGCGGCTGCGCCAGCCATCGTTTCGTGCGTGATCAGGTCGAAGTCGTCGACAACCGCGTGACCACCGTCGAAGGCACCGCAGGCCAGGCCCTGCAACGCGCCAACGACGCGCACAAACTGGCTGAGGGCAAGTTCCTCTATCAGGTCGTGCTGTCGGACGATTCCGTGAAATTCCCCACCGACGCGGCGGCCCTGTCGCCCGAGGCCGAGCAGCGCCTGGCCCAGTTCGCACAGCGTCTGCAGGGCGAGAACAAGAACGTCTATCTGGAAATCCAGGGCTACACCGACTCGACCGGCACGCCCGAGCATAACGACCAGCTAGGCGAGCAACGCGCCGAGGCCGTGCGTCGCTTCCTGAACCGCCAGGGCGTCGCCCTGAACCGCATGGCCACCATCTCCTATGGCCAGGAACAGCCGGTGGCCTCGAACGACACGCCCGAGGGCCGTTCCCAGAACCGCCGCGTGACCATCGTGGTCCTGGCCTAAGCCGCCTCGACCTCGAACGCCGGAACGGCGGCCGCCTTCGCAGCGGCCGCCGTTTTCGTTTCTACAGCGTGCTGAAGAAGGCCGGCACGGCCTGCGTCGCCGGCCCGTAAACGCCTTCGTCAAACAGGCGCGCCCCCGACGTCGGCTCCAGGTTGATCTCGACCGTCCGCGCCCCGGCATACCGCGCCGCCTGCACGAACCCCGCCGCCGGATAGACCGCGCCCGACGTGCCGATGGACACGAACAGGTCGCAGGCCTCCAGCGCCCACTCGATCCGCTCCATCTGAAGCGGCATCTCCCCGAACCAGACGATGTGCGGCCGCATGACGCCGTCGGGATGATGCGGCGAGGCCTCATCCGCCGCCATGTCCCCGGCCCAGTCCATCACCACGCCCGACCGGGTGCAGCGGCCTTTCAGCAGTTCGCCGTGCATATGGATCAGCTCGAACCCGGCGGCCGGCGGCGTCTCTTGATGCGCCCGGTCGTGCAGATCATCGACGTTCTGCGTCACCAGCAGGAAGTCGCCCCGCCACCGCGCCGCCAGGTCCGCCAGCGCCCGGTGCGCCGCATTGGGCCGCACTTCGGCCAACTGTCGCCGCCGCTGATTGTAGAAGTCCTGCACCAGCGCCGGATCGGCCGCATAACCCTCCGGCGTCGCCACATCCTCGACCCGATGCCCGCACCACAGCCCGTCCGACGCCCGAAACGTCGGCACGCCGCTCTCGGCCGATATGCCGGCCCCGGTCAGGACGACGAGGTTCATGATCTGACTGTGTGCCAGCTCTATTCGGCATTCAGCAAGCGCCGAAGTTCGCCAGATAAGCGTTATAGTCGGGCCAGCGGAACCCCATTGGCGCGCGGCGTTGTTCCAGCCGTTCCGGGTCTTCCGTAGGGGCGGGGACCATGCGACCGGCGACGCATTGCATCTGGGTGCCATAGCGCTGCGGGCGATTTTCGGCGACCGCGATGCGGTCGTACATCATCGCGTACTGCCACTTCAGCGCCTCGCCATGGTCAGCCATCGCTTGCAGGGCGGGCAGGAAGCGCTTCTGTAATGCGGTGTCGGCATGTTGGATGACCAGAAAGGCTCCAGTCGCCGCATCCTGGCCGTAGACGGCGTTGGAGAACCAACCTTCCGCTGGAACGAGTGACAAGACGGTGGCGACGGTCTCTTCACTGAGGGCGTCGAGCCGCGCTTCGGCCGCAGCGCGCGCGGTCCGTCGATCCGCCTCCGAAAGGGTGGAGAGATCAACGCTGTGCATCGCCTTGAGCGGTTCCTGATCCAGGGCCAGCGCCAACTCCAACTGTTCGCGCGGCGTGGGATTGTCTGGCAAGGCCGCCTGCTTGGCTCGCGCGCTCGCAATCGCCTCCGTCAGGGGACGAAGCGCCGCTTCGGCGGCAGGGGATAGATCGGTCAAACTCAGGGCGGCTGCAAGGAACCAGGCCAGCATCATCGGTGTCTCTTCGTTGCCGGCTTAGACTATTGGCGCGAGTGGGTGATGCAAGCCTGTCGTGTGTCTCGATGGTGCCCAGTCTGCGGACGGATGCGAAAAATCGTCATGCATTCCAGCACGGACTAGCGCTTGCCGCGCCGCTCGTGACACACAGGCGCAAACCAAGGAGCCCCCGCCATGAAAACCCGCGCCGCCGTCGCCTTCGAGGCCAAACGTCCGTTGGAGATTGTCGAGGTCGATCTGGAGGGACCGCGCGCCGGCGAGGTGCTGATCGAGATAAAGGCCACCGGCATCTGCCACACCGACGCCTATACGCTGGACGGGCTGGACTCCGAGGGCGTCTTCCCCTCGATCCTGGGCCACGAGGGCGCGGGCGTGGTGGTCGAGGTGGGGCCGGGCGTGACCTCGGTCGCGGTCGGCGATCACGTCATCCCGCTGTACACGCCGGAATGCCGCCAGTGTAAGTCGTGCCTGTCGCGCAAGACCAATCTTTGCACGGCCATTCGCGGCACCCAGGGCAAGGGCGTCATGCCCGACGGCACCAGCCGCTTCAGCTACAAGGGTCAGGCGATCGCCCACTACATGGGCTGCTCCACCTTCTCGAACTACACCGTCCTGCCCGAGATCGCGGTGGCCAAGATCCGCAAGGACGCGCCCTTCGACAAGGCCTGCTACGTCGGTTGCGGCGTGACCACCGGCGTCGGCGCCGTGGTCAACACGGCCAAGGTCGAGCCGGGCGCCAACTGCGTCGTCTTCGGCCTGGGCGGCATCGGCCTGAATGTCATCCAGGGGCTGAAGATGGTCGGCGCCGACATGATCGTCGGCGTGGACATCAATGGCGACAAGGAAGAATGGGGCCGCCGCTTCGGCATGACCCATTTCGTCAATCCCAAGGATGTGTCGGACGTGGTGGCCCATCTGGTCCAGTTGACCGATGGCGGCGCGGACTACACCTTCGACTGCACCGGCAACACCGTCGTCATGCGCCAGGCGCTTGAGGCCTGCCACCGCGGCTGGGGCGAAAGCGTCGTCATCGGCGTCGCCGAATCCGGCAAGGAGATCGCCACCCGCCCGTTCCAGCTGGTGACCGGCCGTGTCTGGCGCGGTTCGGCCTTCGGCGGTGCGCGCGGCCGCACCGACACGCCCAAGATCGTCGATTGGTACATGGACGGAAAGATCGAGATCGACCCGATGATCACCCACACCTTCGCCCTGGACGACATCAACAAGGCCTTCGACCTGATGCA
>NZ_DLTK01000103.1:0-11731 GCF_002500885.1 Brevundimonas sp. UBA7838 | reverse complement strand
ACTTCAAGCCTCGCACAGGCGGCGGCAAGCCGGCCGGTCCGTCTGGAACGAGCGGACGCGGGCCAGGCGGCAAGCCGCGCACGCCCCGCTGAGGATCGCCGCCGGGGACTGAGCAATGACGATCTCGACCGGGCGGTGCCTGCGCGGCGCCGTCACCTTCACTGCGACGCCGAACGGCGGTATGCACGCCTGCCACTGCCCGACCTGCCGGCGGCAGTCGGGCGGCATCCTGTTCAGCGTCGACTGCGGCGACAGCGTCGCGGTCACAGGCGAGGTGGCGACCTATGTGTCGTCCGACTGGGCGACGCGGCAGTTCTGCCCCGCCTGCGGGACCGGCCTGTTCTGGCGCTCGAACGACGGGGCGGTCACCATGGTCTCGGCCCAGGCGTTCGACGATCCGTCGGTCTTCGCCCTGGAGGACGAGTTCTGCATCGAGAGCAAGCCGGCGACCTATGCGCTGGCGGGCGAGCGGCCGCGCCTGACGACGGACGAGCTGTGGGCGCAGTTCGCGCCGCCGCAGGATTGAAGACAAGGGTTGCGACAGGGGGAATGGCGATGACGACGACGACAGCGGACCTGAGCCCGGCGAAGGGCGATCACAGCCTGGAACGCCTGCTGCTGTTTTCGGACGGGGTGTTCGCCATCGCCATCACCCTGCTGGCCATCGAACTGCATGTGCCCGAAGGCTGGAATGGGCAATGGGCCAGCCTGTGGGCCGAGCGGTGGCCGATGTTTACGGCCTTTGCGCTCAGCTTCGCCATCATCGGCGTCTTCTGGAACACGCATCGGCGGGTGTTCGCTCGCATGACCGGCTTCAGCAACGGGGTGATGCTGTTCAACATGCTGGCGCTGGCCGGGGTGGTGTTGATGCCGTTCGCCACGACCCTGTTGTACGAGCAGCCGCGCAACGGCGAGGGGGCGTGGATCTATCTGAGCTTGGTGGCGCTGGTCGGTGTGATGCACGCCGGCGCCTATGGCTGGGCTGCCTTCGTCACCGATGCGATCCGGCCGCGACCGCATTGGGCGGTGCGCGCCACGGTGATCGTGACCCATGCCCTGATGCCGGGTCTGGCCTGCGCGCTGAGCTTCTTCCTGATGGCGCGGGGCGTGGGGCTGCTGGCGGCCGTGACGGCGCTGGCGTTGGGGCTGCTGATCGCCGGCCGGGTCTGGGTCGGTCGGCGCTTTGGCGGAGCCGCCTGATGCGGATCGTCGCCGGAAGCCTGAAGGGCCGGGCCATCGTCGCGCCGGAGGGGCAGGGCACACGCCCGACCTCGGACCGCGCACGCCAGGCCGTGTTCAATGTGCTGGAACACGCCGCCTGGGGCGAGAGCCTGCAAGGCTTGCGGGTCATCGACCTGTACGCCGGTTCGGGCGCCCTGGGGTTCGAGGCGGTCAGCCGGGGGGCGGGCTTCTGCCTGTTCGTCGAGACGGACGACGGGGCGCGCGGCGCGATCCGCGAGAACGCCGACGCCTATGGGCTGATGGGACGCACGCGGGTGCATCGCCGAAGCGCGACAGACCTGGGCGTGCGGCCCGGCCCCATCGCCGAGGCGTTCGACCTGGCGTTTCTGGACCCGCCCTATGGCAAGGGGCTGGGGGAACAGACGCTGGCGCGGCTGATCGAGGGGAACTGGCTCAAGCCCGGCGCCCTGGTGGTGTTCGAGCGCGGGTCGGACGAGCCGGACATCGACACCCCCGGCTATCAGCGGCTGGACGCGCGCGACTATGGCGCAGCCAGGGTGTTGTTCCTGAAGGTGGCGGACCCCGCCGCCTGAGCGGAAAATGTGCACTGTGCGTTGTTACAGTGCACTTTCGTGCAGATTTTTGCGAGCGGGTCGCAACGGCCTCAGTCCTCGGGCGGCGGTCCCAGCAGGGCCTCGTCTTCTTCCTCGATCTCGCGCCGCATGTTTTCCATCAAGGCGGCCACCTCCTCGCGGCTCATGCCCCTGAAGAAGTCCCGGTCGAAGGCGCGGGCCTCGCGGGTCAGTTCGTCGGCCAGGGCGCGCCAGCAGCGGGCGTCCGACGCACGCCCGCCCTCGACCGCTTCGGCGAAGCGCAGGCGCGCGGTGCGGGCCAGGTCGTCCATGTCCAGGTCGGAATAGAGGTTCAGATCCAGCTCGCCGGGCGGCGGTTCGACCTGATCGCTGCGCCGCCAGCCGTATTTGCGAGCGCGGCGGCGAAAAGCCGACAGGCCCAGGTCGTGGCGACGACACACGGCCTCGGCGCTGAGACCCGACAGATAGTCGGTGCGGGCCTGGGCCCAGACGGCGGCTTCACGGATGCGATAGGGCTCGGTCATGATACCAGCCATAGACCGGCGCTACGTCAGATGCGGACGTGGGGCTTCCCGTCCTTCTCCCGTTGGGAGAAGGTGGCGCGGAGCGCCGGATGAGGGTCAGCTCCATCCGTCGGCGTCAGCCGTCGCAAGGGCGCACGTTCAGCATCCGACCCTCACCCTTTCGGCTGGCGCGTCGCTGCGCTCTGCGAGCCTCAAGCCCTCTCCCAACGGGAGAGGGATACAAATTTTCGACCAAGCCCTTCGCGGCCGCCGTCACCTCGGCCCAGGTGATTTCGAAACCGTCGTCGTCGCCGAAATAGGGGTCGGCGACGGCCTGACCTTCGCGACCGGGCACGTGGTCGAGCAGCAGGCTGAGCTCGGCGGTCGCATCGTCGGGCCGCAGGCGGCGCAGGTTTTTCAGGTTCTCGTGGTCCAGGGCGATGACATGGGTGAAGCGGCGAAAGTCCGCCTGCGTCACCTGCCGCGCCTTCAACCCCGAGATCTCGACCCCATGACGCCGCGCCGTCGCCTGCGCCCGCGGGTCCGGCGGCTCGCCCGCATGCCAGTCTCCGGTCCCGGCGGAATCGACGATCAGATCGCGCCGGAGCCGCTCCGCCTCGGCGCGCAGGGCGGCCTCGGCGAGGGGCGAGCGACAGATGTTGCCGAGGCAGACGAAGAGGATGGAGGGCATGGGGCTAAGAATAATCGTCTTATCGTCCGGCTTGTTGAGCTGCCGCGTCTGCCAAGCTAGCTAGATTCTGATAGCCGTTTTGTAGTTGATAGTCGTAACTTGAAGCGGCTCTGCCGAGAACACTTATGTACCCTTTTTGGGTTTTGGGCAGCCAAGTAGGCCACGCTACCGTTTCAGTGTAGATTGGGTAAAGGCGCCATTGGCCGTTGAAATTTTCCCATATCCGAGCGCGGCCTTGGTCGTCGAGTGATAGACCCAAGTAGTCGAGAGGGTTTGGTCCGCGCGAGCAAACGCCGTTCTTCATGCACTTCACACCGTTCACGTAAACGGTGAAAAGGCCATTTCCACGAGCGAGGCCATAGGCAATCTCATAGCGAACCCAAGGTCGCCCCCAAGTTTCCGCTCCGGCCAAGACGCAGGTAACTGATGAGCGTGCCATGCTGCCGTGAATTAGGCGCTTGAGCGCTATCATTCCTGTGCGTTTGGCTTCCTCCCAGATTGAGTGATCGAACCAGTCAGCTGGTTGGGTGCCGTCACTCGGACGAAAACGCCAGGAGTTGCGCACCACATTCACGCGATTGATGTCTTGCTGATAGTGGAACGAGAAGAAGACGCGTCACTTCCGAACTGCGGCCGTTGCCATAGCATCTGACAATATCGTCGATGCTCTTGGTCTTTTTAGCCCAAACAGACCGGATGTACCGACCCCAAGCGGCGCGCTCAATACAGGTTCACTAAGCGCCTTCATTAGGGCGTTCTGGTGCGGATTTGGGGACGAGAGCTGCCTAGTTAGGCTGAGTAGGCTGTTCTGTGGCGGCTGATGAGGCGTGTCCGTGCTCAGACCGGCTAGCAATGTGGCTAGAGAGTTGCGTGGTGTTTGCGTCGGGCTGCCCATGTTTCTGAACATGGGCTAGCATTGCAAAGCTCGCAAGTAGAACGAGGTAGAATCCCCAGACAGAAGCGCTAGCCATTGCTGTGGATACATGGAGGAAGTTAGTTGCGCGAGGTCTGATGGCGAAATCGAACGCCTGTGTCCAGTCTCGGCTAGAGATGTCGGAATAAAGGTCTCGAAACGATTTTTCCAACGCCAGGTAATAGGCATCTAGTAAAGCGAAAACTACCGTTATGCAAAATCCTGCATAAAACAGAATGGGTAGGTCTTTGTCGAAAGCTACAGCGATTAACGCTGCGCCAATTGTTAAAGTGAAGGTTTTTGCATTGGCGGAGAACCCGGCCATTCGCCCGATTGTAGCTTGCACCATGTTTAGGTGACCAAGCCTAGCCTGAAGCTGATCCGAGCTGGGAGCGGCGGGCGTGTGGGGTGCGGTCATCCGATCAGTCCATGTTGCTAGGCGCACTTAATTGTTGTTGGGGCGATGGCCTCACCTTCTCCCGAACAGCTTCTCCAGGTCATGCAGCTTGAGCTCCACATAGGTCGGCCGCCCGTGGTTGCACTGGCCTGAATGGGGGGTGGCTTCCATCTGGCGGAGCAGGGCGTTCATTTCGGGGGCGGTGAGGACGCGGCCGGAGCGGACGCTGCCGTGGCAGGCCATGGTGCCGCAGATGGCGGCGAGGCGTTCCTTGAGCGACAGGGCCTGGCCGTGTTCGGACAGGTCGTCGGCGATGTCGCGGATCAGGCCCTGGACATCCGTCTCGCCCAGCATGGCCGGGGTCTCGCGCACCAGGACGGCGCCGGCCCCGAAGGCCTCGACGATTAGGCCCATCTCGGCCAGTTCCTCGGCGCGCGAGGCGACGCGTTCGGCCTCGGCGGGGTCCAGATCGACGACCTCGGGCGTCAGCAGGGCCTGGCGGGTCACGGCTCCCTCGGCCATCTGGGCCTTCATCCGCTCATAGACCAGCCGCTCGTGCGCCGCGTGTTGATCGACGATGACCAGGCCGTCGCGGGTCTGGGCGACGATATAGTTGGCGTGGAGCTGCCCCCGCGCGGCGCCCAGGGGGTAGTCGAGGGGGTCGGCGGGGGCGTGAGCGGTGAATCGTGACTCGTGACTGATCGGGGCGGCATCGGCGGATTGCGACGGCCATGACGGGCCGTCCCACGACGGTTCGACGCGGGCGCTGCGTTCGTTGAGGCCGGGCAGGACCTGGGCGGCGGCGGCGGGCTGGGACCAGCCGGTCCAGCCGCTGAAGCCTTGCGCCGACGGGGCGCCGAGGCTGTAGGCGGGGCCGGATGCGACGCCGGTGTGGGGCTGGAAACCCGCCTGAAAACTGGACAGGGCGTCGGCGGCGACGGTCGTGCTGGCGCGGTGGCCGGCGGCGTGGAGCGCGTGGCGCAGGGCGCCGACGATCAGTCCGCGCACCAGGGCCGGATCGCGGAACCGGACCTCGGCCTTGGCCGGGTGGACGTTGACGTCGACATAGAGCGGATCGATGTCGAGAAAGAGGACGGCGGCCGGATGCCGGTCGCGCGCCAGGAAGTCGGCGTAGGCGCCGCGCAGGGCCCCTTGCAGCAGCCGGTCCTTCACCGGGCGGCCGTTGACGAACAGATACTGATGCGCCGCATTGCCGCGCGAATAGGTGGGCAGGCCGGCGTAGCCGCTCAGGCGCACGCCGTCCCGCTCTTGATCGATCAGCAGGGCGTTGGCCTCGAAGTCGCGGCCCAGCAGGGCGGACAGCCGCTTCAGACGGCCTTCGTCGCCCGGATGTTCGGCGGGCAGGCGCAGGGTGACCTTGCCGTCCAGCGACAGGGTGAAGGCGACGGCCTCGTGCGCCATGGCCTGGCGCTTGATCTCTTCGGAGATGGCCATGGCCTCGGACCGCTCGGACTTCATGAACTTGAGCCGGGCGGGGGTGGCGTAGAAGAGGTCGCGCACCTCCACGCGTGCGCCGTGCGGGCCTGGGAAGGGGGCGGGGGCCAGGGGACGGGTCTCGCCACCCTCGACCGTGATGGCCCAGGCGTCGGTTTCGTCGCGGGATCGGGTGGTGATCGACAGGCGGGCGACCGAGCCGATGGAGGGCAGGGCCTCGCCCCGGAAGCCCAGGGTGTGGATGCGCAGCAGGTCCACGTCGCCGGCGTCGTCCGGCTCCAGCTTGGACGTGGCGTGGCGTTCGATGGCCAGCGGCAGTTCCTCGCGCGGAATGCCCTTTCCGTCGTCGGCGATCAGGATGCGCGACAGGCCGCCGCCGTCAGCCTGGATCTCGATGTTGCGGCCGCCGGCGTCCAGGGCGTTCTCAACCAGTTCCTTGATGGCGCTGGCCGGCCGCTCGACCACCTCGCCGGCGGCGATGCGGTTGACGGTTTCGGGGGAAAGGCGGCGGATGGGCATGAGCAGGCGAAGATAGGGCGCGGGGAGGATTCGCGCCATGCACGATCCTTTCCCTCTCCCGTTGGGAGAGGGTGGCCCGAAGGGTCGGGTGAGGGTCGGGCGGTGGGCTAGTTCGCAACACCGCGACCCTCACCCTTTCACGCGAAGGCCGATCGCTGGCGCTCTCGGGCGCTCAAGCCCTCTCCCAACGGGAGAGGGATCAATCCGCCGCCTTGGACTTGGCGGCCTTCTTCGCCGGAGCCTTCTTGGCGGCCGGTTTCTTGGCGGCGGCCTTCTTGGCGGGCGCCTTCTTCTTGGGCGCGGCGCCGGCCTTGGCGGCCAGAAGAGGCAGGGCGTCTTCCAGGGTCAGGTCTTCGGGCGCCGTGCCTTTCGGCAGGGTGGCGTTGATCTTGCCGGATTTGACGTAGGGGCCGAAGCGACCGGCCATGACGTGGATCGGCTCGCCCGTTTCCGGGTGGGCGCCCAGATCCTTGAGCGGGGCTGTCGCCGCGCCACGACCGGGACGACCGGCGCGCTTCTCGGCCAGCAGGGCCACGGCGCGGTTCAGGCCGACCTCGAACACCTCGTCGATGTCCGAGACATTGGCGTAGGTGCCGGCGTGCAGGATGAAGGGGCCATAACGGCCCAGGCCCGCCGTGATCATCTTGCCGTCCTCGGGGTGCACCCCGACCTCGCGCGGCAGGGCCAGAAGACGCAGGGCCTGGTCCAGCGTCAGCGAAGCCGGCGACCAGCCCTTGGGCAGGGACGAGCGTTTGGGCTTGTCGCCCTCGGGTGGCGTGATTTCGACATAGGGGCCGAAACGGCCGATCTTCAGCTGGACCGGCTGGCCCGTTTCCGGATCGACGCCCAGTTCGCGGTCGCCGCTCTCGGCCGAGCCGTCCTCAGCCGACGGGCTGGCGACGGGCCGGGTGTATTTGCACTCCGGATAGCGGTCGCAGCCGATGAAGGCGCCGAAGCGGCTGGTCTTCAGGCTGAGCTGGCCCTGGTGGCAAAGGGGGCACTCACGCGGATCGGTCCCGTCGCCGTTGTCCGGGAAAATGTGGGCGCCGAGGCTTTCGTTCAGGGCGTCCAGAATGGCGGTGGTGCGCAGTTCGCCGGCGGCTTGCGTCGCGGCGTGGAAGTCCTGCCAGAAGTTGCGCAGCAGCACCTTCCAGTTCAGCTGACCGGCCGAGACCTCGTCGAGCTGGGTCTCCAGCGCGGCGGTGAAGTCGTATTCGACCCACTTCCTGAAGAACTGCTCCAGGAAGGCCGTCACCAGCCGCCCCTTGTCCTCGGGATAGAAGCGGTTCTTGTCGACGCGGACATATTCGCGGTCGCGCAGGGTCGACAGGGTCGAGGCGTAGGTCGAGGGGCGGCCGATGCCCAGCTCTTCCAGCTTCTTGACCAGGGTGGCTTCCGAATAGCGCGGGGGCGGTTCGGTGAAATGCTGATCGGTGCGGATGGCGTCGACCTTGGCCTTGGCGCCTTCCTTCAGGGCGGGCAGGCGGCTGGTGTCGTCGCTCTCGTCGTCTTCGGCGCCCTTCTGCTTTTCGTCGCGGCCTTCCTCATAGACGGCGAGGAAGCCGTCGAAGGTGACGACCTGGCCGGTGGCGCGCAGACCGGTCTGGCCGTCGGCAGTCTCGATGTCGACGGTGGTGCGGTCCATCCGGGCCGCCTCCATCTGCGAGGCGACCATCCGCTTCCAGATCAGTTCATACAGGCGCTGAAGATCGGATTCGAGGCGCAGGCTGTCGGGATGGCGGGCGATGTTGGTCGGCCGGATCGCTTCGTGCGCTTCCTGAGCATTCTTGGCTTTAGTTTTGTAATAGCGCGGTTCTTGCGGGACGAAGGCCGGGCCGAACGCCTGGCTGATGACCTCGCGCGCCTGGGCGATGCCCTCGGGCGTGGTCTGAACGCCGTCGGTCCGCATATAGGTGATCAGGCCGCCGGTCTCGTCGACCCCCTCGTATAGTTTCTGCGCCGCCTGCATGGTGCGCTGGGCCGAGAAGCCCAGCTTGCGCGCCGCCTCCTGTTGCAAGGTCGAGGTGGTGAAGGGCGGGGCCGGATTGCGGCGGACGGGCTTCTTCTCCACCGCATTGATGGTGAAGTCGCCGGCGGCGATGGCCGCGCGGGCGGCGGAAGCCGTGGCCTCGTCCTTGATGTCCAGCCGCTGGATCCGCTTGCCGGCGTGCTTGACTAGGCGAGCGGTGAAGGGCGGGCTGTCGGCGTTCAGGTCGGCCTCGATGGACCAGTATTCCTGAGCCTTGAACTTCTCGATCTCCATCTCGCGATCGACGACGATGCGCAGCGCCACGGATTGGACGCGGCCGGCCGAGCGTGCGCCCGGCAGCTTGCGCCAAAGGACCGGCGAGAGGGTGAAACCGACGAGGTAGTCCAGCGCGCGGCGAGCCAGATAGGCCTCGACCAGCTCCATGTCGATCTGGCGCGGATTGGCCATGGCCTCGAGCACGGCGGACTTGGTGATGGCGTTGAAGGTGACGCGTTCGACGTGGGTGTCCTTCAGCGCCTTTTTCTTGTTCAGCACTTCAAGCACGTGCCAGCTGATGGCTTCCCCCTCGCGGTCGGGGTCGGTCGCCAGGATGACGCGGTCGGCGCGCTTGGCGGCCTCGGCGATTTCGGACAGGCGTTTGGCGCCCTTGGCGTCGGCCTCCCAATGCATGGAGAAGTCGTCGTCAGGCAGGACCGAGCCATCCTTGGATGGCAGATCGCGGACGTGGCCGTACGAGGCCAGGACCTCATAGTCCGAGCCCAGATACTTATTGATGGTCTTGGCCTTTGCGGGGCTCTCGACGATGACGAGGTTCATAACGGTCCGGTCTCGGGAAGGGGCGCGAACGTGGTTGGAGCGGAGCCGTGAGTCAATCGCACCTGTCGTCTTACACCCTAGAGTAGTTGCGTTTTAATACGGCCCGGTTAGATTGTGGACCTGACAACGGAGACGATCATGGCGACGGCGCAACCTCAATCGGCCTGCGAAACGGATCGCCAGGCGCATATCGAAGCGGCGGCCTTTCCGACGCGGGAATATATCGGCGCCATGGCGCTGGAAATGGCGCGGCTGGCGCGGGAGGGCGACGTGCGGCTGGCTGGCTTGCTGGAACAGGCCGCGGGCGTTGCGGGTCATCCGCAGGCCTAGAGCGAAGCCAGGCCGCCGGGCAGCAGGTCGGCGCGGCCGGTTAGGCTGAGCTCCAGCAGAGCGGCGGCGACCTTGGACACCGGGGCGTTCAGGGCGCGGGCTATCTCGTCGCGCGGCGTCGGGGTTGGCGACAACAGGGCGGCGACGCGGTCGAGGAAGGCGTCGTCGATGTCGTCGTCGAATCGCATCGGATCGGCAGGCGGCTCGCGCAGGGTGCGCAGGGTATTGAAGGCGCGGTCGATGTCCTCGACCCCCTCGCACAGGATGGCGCCCTGACGCAGCAGTTCATTGGGCCCGCGCGCGCGGGGATCCAGGGGCGATCCGGGCACGGCGAACACATCGCGGCCCTGCTCGGCGGCAAGACGGGCGGTGATCAGGGAGCCGGACCGGACTTCCGCCTCGACCACCACGACGCCCCGCGACAGGCCGGAGATGATGCGGTTGCGGCGCGGGAAGTCGCGCGCCTGGGCGCGGGCGCCGACCGGGCTTTCGGAGACGACGCAGCCTTGTTCCGTCAGGCGTGCGTAGAGGTCGGCGTGTTCGGAAGGATAGATGTCGTTCACGCCGCCGCCCAGGACCGCGACGGTCCCGGTCGCCAAGGCGCCTTCGTGGGCGGCGGCGTCGATGCCGCGCGCCATGCCCGAGACGACGACATGACCGGCCTGACCGAGTTGCTGCGCCAGGCCGCGTGCGATCCGCTGACCGCCCGCCGAGGCGATGCGGGCGCCGACGATGGCGACCGAGGGCTGGTTCAGCAGGTCAACGCGGCCTCGCGTCCACAGGATCGGCGGCGGCGGATCGAGCGTGGCCAGCATTTCGGGATAGTCGGGATCGCCCAGCACCAGCAGGCGGGCGCCGATGGCGTCGCCGGCGGCGATCTCGCGTTCGACCGTCTCTACGGGGGGCGGAACGGAGGCGGAGCCGGATTTGCGCACCAGATCGGGAAGGGCGTCCAGCGCATTGAGGGCCGAGCCGTAGCGGCCGATCAGTTGGCTGAAGGCGACGGGGCCGATGCGGTCGGTGCGGGCGAGCCGCAGCCGGGCGAAGCGTTCCGCCGGGTCCAGGCTCACGCCTTCTTTGCCCCGATGCGCGGTTCCGCGCCCTTCAGCAGCCGGGCGATGTTCTGGTGATGTCGAACCCAGATCAGAACGGCGGCGAACACGGTCAGGGCGAGGATGGGCAGGCTGACCGGCAGGCCGACGACGGCGAGCGGCAGAAGCGCCAGCAGCGGCGCGGTCGCCGATGAAATGAGCGCCGCCAGCGACGAATAGCGGAACAGGAAGGCGCAGAGCAGCCAGACCGCCCCCGCCATCAGGCCCAGCGGCCAGGCGGCGGCCAGCAGCAGGCCGTAGAAGGTGGCGACGCCCTTGCCGCCCTTGAAGCCCAGCCAGACGGGAAACAGGTGTCCCAGGAAGGCCGCGCCGCCGGCGATGGCGCCGGCCAGTTCGCTGCCGAACAGATGACGGGCGATCAGCAGGGCGACCGCACCCTTGCCCGCGTCCAGCAGCAGGGTGGCCAGGGCCAGATCCTTGCGGCCGGTGCGAAGGACATTGGTCGCGCCGATATTGCCCGAGCCGATGTTGCGCACGTCGCCGGCGCCGGCTGCACGTGTGATCACCACGCCGAAGGGAATCGAGCCGAGCAGATAGCCGCCCAGCGCCACCAGCGCCAAGGTCCCGAGAGCCGGGGCCACTAGATCCTGCACGTTGATTCGCTCCCCGCGTGTCGTTGCGGCAAAATGCGTCGCGGGGCGGTCGGGAGCAAGGGCGATCCGACCTCTTGACCCGATGATCGGCGCAGCGTTTGGTCCGCGCGTCTTTCCGGAGCCGATCCATGACCCGTATTTCCGCCGCCGCCGCGACCCTGCTGCTGCTTTCGACGACAGGTTGCGTGGGTGCGCCGCCGATGGCGCCTGCGCCGTCATCGGGGCCGGCGATGGCGGCCTATTTCGACTGCGTGCGGGACGGCGGCGTGGCGATCTCGGCGCACCGGGCGGTTTCGGCGCTGGACCAGCCCGAGAATTCCATCGCCGCCATCGAGGCGACAGGCCGAGCGATCCCCAATGCGATCCTGGAACTGGACGCTGTCCTGACCAAGGACCGGCAATTGGTTCTGATGCACGATGACACCATGGACCGGACGACCACGGGGCGCGGGCGGGTCGCGGACCTGACGCTGGCCCAGGTGAAACAGGCGCGGCTGAAGGCGTCGGACGGCGCCCTGACGCGCGCCGCGCCGCCGACGCTGGGCGAGGCGCTCGACGCCGCCGGACGCGTGGGGGCCATCGCCAGCATCGACCTGAAACCCGCGGACGGCGAGACCACGGTCGATCTGGCGCGAGC
>NZ_DLTK01000104.1:0-14180 GCF_002500885.1 Brevundimonas sp. UBA7838 | reverse complement strand
GCACGCGTGGAGACCGCCGGCTTGCCGGGCCAGGACAGGTAGCGCAGACCCGACGCGTTGGTCGGCGCCTGTTGCGCCACGGCGGCGCCGGCCGCCAGATTGACGGCGGTCAGGACGATCGAAACTGCGAGGGCGCGGCGCACGGCGGCTCTCCGGAGAGGAATTCCAGCGCACACACTAGAGCTCGGACCCTTAATCCCGCGCTAATGTGAAGCCAGGATTTGACAACGACCGCGTGTCAGCCGCGACCGGGCAGATAGTTGTCGGTGAAGGCGTCGCGCCAGTTCAGACCGGCCTCGTAAACCCCCGCTTTCGAGGCCACGTCGAAGAAGGCCTGCCAGCGCTCCTCGGTCAGGGCGCCCAGGCCGTAAAGCGCCGCGTCGCCGCCATCGACGATGGCGTAGTCGCGCAGGCGCTCGCGGGCCTGATCCAGCACAGCCTGGGTCATGTCCGGGTTGTCCTTGCGGATCAGGGCGTCGGCGGCCGAGGCGTCGCCGCGGATATAGTCGCGCCACCCCTCGGCCGAGGCGGCGATGAAGCTGCGCAGCGCCGCCGCATTGTCGCGGGCGAAGGCGTTGGGCGCCAGGATCATGGCGGCGTAGGAGGGATAGCCCTCGTCAGCCAGAAGGAAGACGCGCGGGTCGAAATCGGCCGCCTGTTCGATGGCGTAGGGATCGCTGGTCAGATAGCCCTGCTGCACCGCCCGTGCATTGGCGATGAAGGCGGCGGGGTCATAGGCGAAGGGGCGCAGCTGCTCGTCGGTAAAGCCGTATTTGGCCTTCAGCCAGACCCAGAAGGTGCTGATCCCGGCCTCGGACAGCAGGAAGGGTCGGCCGGCCAGATCGGCGATAGTCTCCAGCGCCGCGTCGGGATGGGCCATCAGGACCTGCGGGTCCTTCTGGAAGAAGGCGGCGACCGCCTTCACCGGCGCGCCGGACGCGACCAGGTTCAGGGGGATGAAGCTGTTGGAGCCCATGCCCAGCTCGACCGCGCCCGAGGCCAGCAGTTGCGGCACGTTCACGCCGGGGCCGCCCTGGACGATCTGGACGTTCAGCCCGCGCTTCTCATAGGCCCCGCTGGCGAGCGCCTGATAGAAGCCGCCCTGTTCGGCCTGGGCGCGCCAGTCGGTGGCGAAACGCAGGCGCACCCGGCCCTGTTCGTCCACCGGCGCCTCGGCCCGCCCGCAGGCCCGAAGCCCGATCGCCCCCGCCGCCACAGCGGCCCCGCCCGCGATCAGCGCACGGCGACGGGTCAGCAGGCGATTCCCCAACAAGCTCATGCCCCTGACTTACGGGGCGATAGGGGCCTTGGGAAGGCGGGGCGTCAGTCCGCCGCGTTGTCTGATGTCGAAGAGGCCCCGTCGCCGGGACTTTGGGAAAGAACATAGCGGACGGGCGCTACACAGCGAACGCCCGCCTGGAACCCGGAGTCGGCCCGGCTGGTCTGAACCACGCGAACGCCGCTTTCGCCGAACGCGGAGGCGGGCTGGGCGTCGATGACCCCTACATTGCCGATTTGACCCCATGTGGCGAAGTCGAACCGCACGCGGGCCCAGCCCTCAATCCCGCGATCCCTGAAGGCCTGAGGGTAGGTTTCCGGCGTCGCGCGCGCCTGGAATCGCGCACCGACTTCGGGGGGACAGTTCTGCAGCGGATCGTCGCTGGTTTGCTGCATCACCGGCGCGCGAAGGTTTTCGCCGTACCGGTAGAAGTTGAAGACGCAGCCTTTCAGCGGCGCTCCGCTCTCGACAAAGGTTTCCGACACGGCGCGCCGCGTTTCGGCATCGAACGCCGTATCACCGGCGGAACCCAGGGTCTCGACATTGACGGCGCGCCCGTCGGCGTCGACGTCCCAGCGAACGACCGTCCAGGATCGACCGCCTGGCGGCGGACGCTGTCCGATCTTGTAGTCCGGATAACTGACGGTGCGGGGCGCGCGACCGCCTCTGCGCTCTTCTCCGCAGTTGGCGTCTGGCCCAGCGAGACGAACAGCCACGGCGTCTCGGATGGGACCGCGCGTCCGCGTGACCGCGAAATAGCGCAGCAGATCGCCTGTCGTCGCCTCGATGAAAGGTTTGGCCGTGTAACGAATGGTCATGATGCAGTCGCGACGAGGGCCATCGAAGCGCCAGGCGGCGAGGGCGGCCTGTTCATGTTCTGAGCCAATGCCGGTCGGGATGATGATCGGGCTGTTAGAGGGCGTCGCAGTCCGGGGCGCACGAATGTCGAAGGTGCGACCCGTGTCATCGACGCTGAAAGACAGGGAGACGGACGTTCGGTCGGCCCGAGATGGGCCAGTAGTTTCCACGCGGAGATCGTCGGAAAAGGTCGGCTTAACCGCCTGACCGTCACATTGGATGTCGGTCGAGGGGATCAAAAACACGACCTGCTCCGGCGATGTCGCACTTTGATGGCGAACGACCGGCGCTTGCGCCCACCCGGGCGCCGTCATCGTCAGAGCAAGGCCGAGGCCGAACAGGATCGCGCGCATGGGTGTCTCCGTCTGCACTTCATGGGTGCATCTGGCGCGGCGGCTGTCTAGCGTGATTTCATGTCTTCGGCGCCCCAATTGAGCGAGGGGACGAAGCGTGCGGGCGGACCCGTCAGCTTCGTCCCCTCGCCAAGTCCGGGTTGGACTTGGCCGTTCGGGTCTGGACCTTGGCGTCAGCGTCGTTTCGGGCGAACCCGAAAGGGCGGTCGGCTGTATCCTGTCGCGCTCCTGGTCGTCGGCGTCCCACGGCATTTTAGTCCGCGTCGTCCGTCGATCCCGATCCGGTTCTCCTGTCTGCCGTCGATCCGAAGACCGTCGAAGACTGGAGCCTGGATCCCGCCTGTCGAACGTTACGATCCGAAGATCGCCCGAAGCGCCGGGTCGGAGAGCCGGGCCGGTTCGCTGGAGGTCCAGGTCTCCCTGGATTTCCGCTGCCCCGTGTCCCTTGGCCTGTTGACGTTCGGACGAAACCGGCTATGAGGCAAGCGCCCGAACTCGCCCCAGTGTGCACGATTGGCCCGGCGGCGGTGGACAAGCCTGTGAACATCGGTGGACGGATCAAATTCGCGATTGCGGATCAGCGTCTTGTCTTGTCCACAGAAACGCGGCGATAGAGCGCTATGTCCGGCGTCGGACACATTGCGCTGCAACCGTGCGGCGCGCTTTGGGTTCTGTGATCAACGGACAAAAGTCCTTGGGGGAATTCGTTGTCCAACACCGGCTCTGACCACGCCTTGTCTATCGGTATCAATCGCAGCCAGCTGGCCCAGATGTTCGCCCATGCGCCGGGGTTCATGGCGCTGGTCACGGGGCCGGAACACCGGTTCGAGCTGACCAATCCCAACTACCAGAAGGTGATCGGCCACCGCGAGGTGATCGGGCGCACGGTGGGCGAGGTGCTGACCGATGCGGTGGCGCAAGGCTATCTGGATCTGCTGGACCAAGTTTACCGCAGCGGCGAGGCGCACCGGGCCGACAGCGCCCTGTACGCCGTTCAGGCCGAGCCGGGCGGCGAGGTGGTGGACCGTTACGTCGATTTCGTCTTCCAGCCGCTGAAGGAGGACGGTCGGGTCTGGGGCGTTTTCATCCAGGGGATGGATGTGTCGGATCGCCACCGGGCCGACCAGGCGCTGGCGCTGAGCGAAGCGCGATACGGCGCCCTGTTCGCCGCGATGGCGACGGGCTTCTGCGTCATCGAGATGAAGTTCGACGCGGCCGACCGGCCCGTCGATTACAGGATCGTCGAGGGCAACAAGGCCTTCCAGGAGATGACCGGCCTAGTCGACCCTTACGGCAAATGGGTCAGCGAGATCGCGCCGGGGCTGGAGCAGCACTGGTTCGATCTCTACGGCGGGGTGGCGCGCACGGGCGAGCCGGTCCGTTTCGAGAACCCGGCCGACATCTTTGGTCGCTGGTATGACGTTCAGGCGCTGCGGATCGGCCGGCCGGGCGCGTGGCAGGTCGCTATCCTGTTCAACAACATCACCGAGCGCAAACAGAGCGAGACACGTCAGAACGCGCTGCTGGAGCTGAACGACGCGATCCGCGACCTGACCGACGCCGGCGACATCGCCCAGGCCTCCGCCCAGGTTCTGGCCCGCACCATGGGCGTGAGCCGGGCCGGATACGGCACGGTGGACACGGTCGCCGAAACCATCACCATCGCCCGCGACTTCAACCAGCCGGGGGTGAGCAGCATCGCCGGCGTCCTGTCGTTCCGCGACTACGGGTCCTATATCGAGGACATCAAGCGCGGCGAGACGGTGGCGATCGACGACGTCGCATACGATCCCCGCACGGCTGATACAGCCGAGGCCCTGAAGGCCATCAGCGCCGGGTCGTTCGTCAACATGCCGCTGATGGAGCAGGGGCGGGTCGTGGCGATGGTGTTCGTCAACCATGCGACGCCGCGCCATTACACTGACAGCGACCTGCGGCTGATGCGAGAGGTGGCAGAGCGGGTGCGTACGGCGACCGAGCGCGCCCGAAGCGAGGCGGCCCTGCGCGACAGCGAGGCCCAGTTCCGGGTCTTCGCCCAGGCCACGCCGATCCAGATATGGGCCAGTTGGGCGGACGGGTCGCTGTATTGGTTCAACCCCCAGGTCTATGCCTACTCCGGCCTTGCAGAGGGCGCGTTGGACGGCACGACCGGGTGGGGCAAGGTCGTTCACCCGGACGACCTGGACTGGGCGTCCGAGCGATGGGTCCAGGCCCTGGCCAGCGGCCAGGTCTATGAGAACGAGTTTCGCATCCGCCGCCACGACGGCGTCTATCGCACCTTCATGGTTCGGGCCGAGCCCGTCCATGACGAAGAGGGGCGGATCCTGCGCTGGGTCGGGTCCAACACCGACATCGAGGACCTGCGCCGCCAGTCGGCCGAACTGGCGCGGTTCAATGAGACGCTGGAAGAACAGGTCGCCGAGCGCACCAGCGCCCTGATGCAGGCCGAGGAGGCGCTGCGCCAGAGCCAGAAGATGGAGGCGGTCGGACAGCTGACCGGCGGCATCGCCCACGACTTCAACAATCTGCTGGCCGGCATCAGCGGCAGCCTGGAACTGATCACCAACCGGATCGCGCAGGGGCGTCATGCCGAGGTGGAGCGGTTCACGGTGGCGGCGCAGGGGGCGGCGAAACGGGCGGCGGCCCTGACGCACCGGCTGCTGGCCTTCTCGCGGCGTCAGACCCTGGATCCCAAGCCGACCGATCCCAACCGCCTGATCCGCGGGATGGAGGATTTGGTGCGGCGCACGACCGGGCCGGGCATCGAGGTCGAGGTGGTCGCCGGCGCTGGCCTGTGGCCCGTGTTGATCGACGCGCACCAGCTGGAAAACGCGGTGCTGAACCTGTGCATCAATGCACGCGACGCCATGCCGAGCGGGGGGCGTCTGACAATCGAGACCGGCAACCGCTGGATCGACGCGCGTACGGCCAAGGCCCAGGATCTGGAGCCGGGACAATATGTCTCCATCTGCGTCAGCGACACCGGCACGGGCATGGCGCCGGAGGTGGCGGCGCGCGCGTTCGAGCCCTTCTTCACCACCAAGCCGCTGGGCGAAGGGACGGGCCTGGGCCTGTCGATGATCTATGGCTTCGTGCGCCAGTCGGGCGGGCAGGTGCGGATCTATTCCGAGGCGGGCGAGGGGGCGATGATCTGCCTGTATCTGCCGCGCCACTTCGGCGAGGTGGACGACGCCGATCTGATCCCCGAGGTCGAACAGGCCCCGCGCGCCCAGGCCGGCGAGACGGTCATGGTCGTGGACGACGAGCCGACGGTGCGGATGCTGGTCGCCGAAATCCTGCATGAGCTGGGCTATCAGTGCATCGAGGCGTCCGACGGCGTGGCGGGGCTGAAGCTGCTGCAATCGGGCGCGCGGATCGACCTGCTCGTGACTGATGTTGGTCTGCCGGGCGGGATGAACGGGCGTCAGATGGCGGATGCGGCGCGGATTGATCGGCCGGACCTGAAGGTGCTGTTCATCACCGGCTATGCCGAAAATGCGGTGGTCGGCAATGGGCACCTGGATCCCGGCATGCACGTCATGACCAAGCCCTTCGCCATGGAGGCGCTGGGCAGTCGGATCCGCGAACTGATTGAGGCGAGCTAGAGCCGGGCGTTGAGCCAGGTGCGGATCGCCTTGCGCGCGCCGCGCGCGGCCGGGCCGCCGAAATGCAGGAAGCCGTGCGGGGTCTCGGGCACGCGGATCAGGTCGGCGTCCGAAGCCTCGCCCCAGCGGGTGGCCATCAACAGACTGTCTTCGAACAGAGGGTCCTGTTCGCCGGCGAGGAACAGGGCGGGCGGCAGGCCGGTCAGGTCGGCATACAGCGGCGAGACGTCGGGCTGGCGCAAGGCCGCCTCGTCGCGATCCGGCGCCAGGCGCGCCAGATCGGCCTGCATCGTCGGGCCATTGAACAGCAGGGTCTCTGGTCCCGCCGAGCGCACGCTTTCCGTGCCCGACAAGTCGAAGACGCCATAGGTGAAGACGCAGCCCTTCACCAAATCAATCAGCCCCTGGTCGCGCAGGGCGACGGCAGTCAGGGCGGCTAAATGCCCGCCGGCGGATTCGCCTGCCAGAAACAGGGTCGAGGCGCCCAGGCGATCGACATTGGTGACCGTCCAGTAGGCGGCGGCCAGACAGTCGGCGATGGCGGCGTCGATATAGATCTGACGCCGCTCGGACAGTAGGCGATAATCCACCGAGACCACGCAAAAGCCGTGGTGCGCCAGATGGGCGTTCAGCCGATCGTTCAGCCCGGCGCTGCCCAGCACCCAGCCGCCGCCGTGGATGTCCAGGATGACGGCGCGGGGCGTGCCTGTCGGATGCAGGATGCGTAGAGGAACGGGGTGATCGCCGTCCGTCTGGACGATCTCGACCGTCACGCCGCGCTTCCTGAGACGCGGCGTGGTGACCCGCCCGGCGGCCGCGTCCAGCCACAGCGACAGCCGCTGGCCCGCATCGATCCGCCAGCCGTCGGTGCGCAGACGCGGCGCGCGGGCGAGGACGGCGTTAATCCGCCGCACCGCCGCCTGCTGGGGCGGGGCGAATTCGACGAGATGGCTGCGCAGGGTCATGAAGCTTGAGTGTGCGGCGGCGGGTTTGGTTTCAAGTCCGGGCCTTTGGCGCAGCCTCGTCAGCCACGACAAAGCCGGTTATCGTCCGCCCCATGAAACGGCTCACCCCCTTCGGCGTCCTGTTGATTTTTGGCTTGGTCGGGCTTTTGACGGGCAAGTTCGGCCTGTGGTTCGCGTTCGGCCTGGTCGCCTGCATCGCCGTCAGCGTGATGCAGAACCGGGGCGCGGCGAAGACGCCGCCCGGGGATCCGGACAGTCAGGGTTAGGCCCTCAAGCCGTCCTCGCCGGGTGACGGGCCGTTCGGTCCCTACCCCGCCAGGGCCGCCTTCTTCTCTTCCAGCTCCAGCCATTCCAGTTCGGCGGATTCCAGCTCGGCGCGGGCTTTTTCGGCGGCCTTCATGGCGGCCTCGAAGGCCTTGGGATCGCGGGCGTAGAGCCCGGGGTCGGCCAGGGTCGCGTCGTGTTTGGCGATGGTCGCGGGCAACGCATCGATCAGGGCTTCCAGCTCCTTGAGGCGGTGAGCGTCCTTGAAGGAGAGTTTGGCGGTCTTCTTGGGGGCGACGGCGGGCGGGGGCGCCTCGGCGGCGCGCTGGGCGGCGGCCTTGTCCTGGGGACGGGGGTTGGAGCCGGGCTGAAGGAAGCCGGGGTTCTGGCGGATGAAGTCGGTCCAGCCGCCGGGGGTCTCGACGATGTCGCCCCGCCCGTTCAGGGCCAGGGTCGAGGTGGACAGCCGGTCGATGAAGTCGCGGTCGTGGCTGACCAGGATCAGAGTGCCGTCATAGCCCTCCAGCAGCTCTTCCAGCTTGTCCAGGGTGTCCATGTCCAGGTCGTTGGTCGGTTCGTCGAGGATCAGCATATTGGCGGGCTTCGCCAACGCCCTGGCCAGCAGCAGGCGGTTGCGCTCGCCGCCCGACAGGGTCGAGATCGGCTGGCGCAGTTGAGCCTCGGAGAACAGGAAGTCCTTGGCGTAGGCGGCGACGTGTTTGGACACGCCGCGCACCAGAATGCTGTCGCCGCCGCCCGGCGTCAGGGCGTCCCACAGGGTCATGTCCGACTTCAGCCCCTCGCGCGACTGATCCAGATAGACCGGCTCGAGGTTCGCGCCCATGCGCACCGTGCCCTCGTCGGGGGCGAGTTCGCCCAGCAGGGTCTTGACCAGGGTGGTCTTGCCCGCGCCGTTGGGACCGACGATGCCCAGACGGTCGCCGCGGATGATGCGGGTGGTCAGGTCCTTGAACAGGGTGCGGCCGTTGAAGCCCTTTGAGACATGCTTGATCTCGGCGACCAGCTTGCCCGACGTCGAGCCGGAATCGACGCCGAGATACAGTTCGCGCGGCACGTCCTTCATCTTCTCGGCGCGTTCGGCGCGCAGCGCCTGAAGCGAGCGGGCGCGGCCCTCGTTGCGGCTGCGGCGGGCGGTGATGGAGGAGTAGAAGGTGGCGGTCTCGCGCTCGATGGTCTTGGTCAGGCGCCGAAGGGATTCGGCCTCTTCCTCCAGCACCTTGGAGGACCATTCGTCGAATTCGACGAAGCCCTTGTTCAGGGTGCGGACCCGGCGGCCTTCCAGCCAGTGGACGGTGTTGGTGACGCGGTTCAGGAAGGCGCGGTCGTGGCTGACGACCAGCAGGGCGAACCGGGCCTGAATCAGCTCATTCTCCAGCAGTTCGATGGCCAGGATGTCGAGGTGGTTGGTCGGCTCGTCCAGCAGCAGCAGGTCGGGTTCTTCGGCGAAGGCCTTGGCCAGCGCCGCGCGGCGGGTCTCGCCGCCGGACAACCCTTGCGTCGACTTCGCCGGGTTCAGGCCGAAGGTCTCCAGCCAGCTTTCGGCCGTCCAGGTCTCGGCCTCGCCCGATGACGCATAGTCCAGCAGGTTTTCCCCGGTGATGACCGGCTCCTGCGGCACATAGGCGAAGCGGACGGCGGACTGGATGGAGCGGTCGCCGCTGTCCGGCTCGATCAGGCCCATGACGACCTTCATCAGGGTGGACTTGCCCGCGCCGTTGCGGCCGACGAGGGCGGCGCGGCTGCGCGGTTCGACCGCGAGGTCGACGCCGTCGAAGAGGGGGCGCTGGCCGTCCTGAAGACGGACGTCCTTGAGTGCGACGAGGGGGGGTCTGGCTGCCATGTGACTTTCGATCCTCTCGGGCGACGCCGGAGAGGGAAACCGCGCACTGCGCGGCGGAGGGGGGCGGAAACGGGTGTGATCTAAGGGGTTCAGGCCCATTTCGCCACTGGAAAGGCGATACGCGCCGCAGGCTGTGGATTTGCGGCCGGGCGTCGGGCCGCGCTATGGGCCTGTCATGAGCATGATCACCTGGGCCGCGCTGCTGGGCGCCATCGCGCTGGAGGTGGCGGGCACGACGATGCTGCAGGCCTCGCAGCAGTTCACGCGGGCCTGGCCCACGGCGGGGATGGCGGTCTGCTACGGCCTGGCCTTCTATCTGCTGTCGATCGCCCTGCGGCAGATGCCGGTGGGGATCGCCTATGCGATCTGGAGCGGGCTGGGGGTGGTGCTGATCTCGGTGATCGGGACGGTGGTGTTCCGCCAGCGGCTGGACCTGCCGGCGATGGTCGGGCTGGCGATGATCGTCGGCGGCGTGGCGGTGATCAACGTGTTCTCGAAGACGGTCGGGCATTGAGGCTGTGACAAGCGACGGCGCGGCGCGTATGAGGCGCGCCATGCAGCCCTACTGGGAAACCAAGACCCTGGCCGAGATGTCGCCTTCCGAGTGGGAGGGGCTGTGCGACGGGTGCGGGCTGTGCTGCGTGATCCGGTTCGAGGACGAGGATACGGGCGAGGTCATTCCGACGCGGGTGCATTGCAAGCTGTTCGACCCCGAGGCCTGCGCCTGTTCGGACTATGCGAACCGCAAGGCCCAGGTGCCGGACTGCATCAAGCTGACGCCCGGAAACATCGAGGCGTTGGAGTGGATGCCCAAGTCGTGCGCCTATCGCCGGCTGCATGAGGGGCGGCCGCTGGCCAAATGGCATCATCTGATCTCGGGCAGTCGCGAGACGGTGCATACGGCGGGCGTGTCGGTGCGGGGCCAGACGATTTCGGAGCTGTCGCTGGCCGAGCCGGAAGATGCGCTGGATTTCGAGGCGCCGGAATGGACGGTCGAACGGGGCCGGGAGCGATAGGCTAGCACCCCCTAGCCAGCGCAATGACGCTGGTTGAAAGGCTGCGAAAACAAGCCATTGGCGAATTATGTGGGCGTTCTTCCGGCCTGAGGACGCTGGTCCGCTATGGTTTGGGCATGACGGGAAATCGGGATGACGGAGAGGGCGGCTGCGGCGGCGCGCGCGAGACGGCTGCGTCCTGCGCCGGGTGGATGGAGCCCCTGTTCCTGATGATGAAGGCCAAGATCGAAGAGACGGCCAAGAGCGTCTGCGAGACCGACGTCAAGGACGCCGCCGTCGCCGAGAAGGTCGCGCGCCAGATCGGGGTGATCGCGCGGTCGGCCAAGGCGGTCGAGGCGATGCGACTGCTGTGCCTGAGCGACAACGAAGAGGACGAGATGGGTGGACGAACCTACGACCCCGCCGAGGACGAGCGACTCCGACAGGAACTGGTCGTCGAGCACGAGCGGCTTGATCGGATTCTGGAAGAGAAGAACGCTGAGGCAGCTGAAAGGGCGCGAGCTAAGGCTGCATCGCAGCCATTGTCGGGTGGCGAAGCACCAGTGTTCGCCAACGGATGATGACCTGAAGACCTGGCTGCTGCTGGGCGGCCGGGGATCGGGAAAGACGTTCGCCGGTTCGGTCTGGATCGACATCATGGCGCGAGAGCTGCCCGGCATCACCCTGGCGCTGGTCGGCCCCGCTCTGCACGATGTGCGCGAGGTGATGGTGGAGGGGGCGTCGGGGATCAAGGCGCTGGCGGAGCCGGGCGACCGGCCGCGTTGGGAAGCGGGGCGGCGGCGGCTGGTGTGGAAAAATCAGTCGGCGGCCTATGCGTTTTCGGCCGAGGATCCCGACAGTCTGAGGGGGCCGCAGTTTCATGCGGCCTGGGCGGACGAGTTCTGCGCCTGGCGACGACCGGAGATGGTGCTGTCGAACCTGAGATTCGGACTGCGGCTGGGGGAAGAGCCGCTGCTGGCGGTGACGACGACGCCCCGGCCGATCCCGGCGTTGAGACGACTGATGGCCGAGGCCGGGACGGTGACGGAACGGGCGGCGACGGCGCTGAACGCGCAGAACCTGTCGCCCGGCTTTCTGGCGCATCTGAACGACGTCTATGGCGGGACGCGGCTGGCGGCGCAGGAGCTGGAAGGCGTGGTGGTCGAGGGCGAGGGCGCCCTGTTCCGCATCGCGGATCTGAAACGGGCCAAGGGCGCGCGGCCGGTCGAACTGGACCGGATCGTCGTGGCGGTCGATCCGCCGGCGACCGCGACCGGAGACGCCTGCGGCATCGTGGTCGTGGGGCGAAAAGGTCGCCAGGTCTTCGTGCTGGCCGACCGGACGGTGCAGGGGCGCTCGCCGCAGAGCTGGGGCGGGGCGGTCAGCGCGGCCGCGCACGAGTTCGGCGCGCACGAGGTGGTCGCCGAGAGCAATCAGGGCGGCGACATGGTGCGCTCGGTCCTGGCCATCAGCGCGTGTCCCTGCCGGATCGAGATGGTCCACGCCTCGCGGTCCAAGGCGGCGCGGGCCGAGCCGGTGGCCCTGCTCTATGAACAGGGGCGGGTGGTCCACTGCGACGCCTTCCCGGCCCTGGAGGAAGAGATGCTGGCGCTGGGCAGCGAGGGCGGACCCAGCCCGGATCGGGCCGACGCCCTGGTGTGGGCGATCACGCGGCTGATGCTGGGGCCGCAGTCGGCGGGACCGCGATTGCGGGGGCTTTAGAGCCTCAAGATTTCAACGACAGGAGAGACGATATGCCGGCCATTCCCGAGCGGGACGGATTGCTGAACCATGGGCGCGATGCGGGCGGGCCGGCGAGGCGCGCGGCGGCGGCAGCGCCCAGCGATACGGTCGATCTGACGGCCTACGCCAAGGCGCTGTATGTCGGTGGGGCGGGCAATGTCCGTGTGCTGACGGTCGGGGCCGAGGACGGGGACGCCGTGACCTTCGCCAACCATCCGGTGGGATGGTTGCCGGTGCAGGTGCGCCGGGTGCTGGCGACCGGGACGACGGCAACGCAGATCGTGGCGGCCTTCGACTGATGTCGGGTGTCGAGATCGGAGCGGCGACGGCGGCGCCGGGCGGGGTGCTGGCCGGTGTCTTGGGTGGGGCGTAAACGCCCTGACCGGGATGGGCGGCAAGCTGTTCTCAGGCGCGGCCACGGCGACGGGCGTGTGGAGCTTTCAGCCGGACCGGCCGGTCGATCGGTTTGACCTGTGGGCCGTGACCAATACGGCGCTGGGGGTGCTGACCGTCGAGACGGACGGCGCAGTGCGGGCGACGGTAAGCACCACCAAGGCGGCGTCGATGGCGGTCACGACTGTGGCCTTTCCCGAGACCGCCGGGCCGGTGAGCGTGCGCTGGGCCTCGGGCGGGGCGGTGTTCATCGCGGGCGGGGTCGCGTGGCGGTCGGACGTGCGCCGCGCACGGGTGATCAACGCCGGATGGGGCGGAGCCCGGATCGCGGACTGGATCACGACGGATCAGCCGTACCGGGCCTATGGGTCGATCCCGGCGGCGGCGCCCGATCTGTCGGTCGTGTGCCTGACCATCAATGACTGGAATGCGGGGACGGCGGTGGCGACCTACAAGGCCGGGCTGGGGACGTTGGTGGATCGGTGCCTGACGACGGGGGACGTGCTGCTGATAACCGGCTGTCCGTCCGACCCGGCCCAGGGCAAGGCAAGCTATGCGGCGCAAGCGGCTCTGAGGGACGCGGTGTTCGAGGTCGCGGCTACGCGGGGGCTGGCCGCGCCCATCGACGGGACGGCCCTGTTCGGCGGCAGTTTCGGCGGCGGGCTGATGTTCGATTCCGTCCATCCCAATGCGGCGGGCCAGGCGAGGATCGCCGAGGCGGTGCGAGCGCGCGTGATGATCTGAGGTTGTCTCGCGCTCTCGCGCAGTGGTAACCGTGGCGGATGGGGGAGCGGTTCTACGGGGTGCAGGCGGTGCGGTTCGCGGCGGCGACGGCGGTGGTCGTCACGCACGCCGTGGATTTGGCCGGCACGCGGCTGGAGCTGGAGACGGCGCTGGGCGGCGGGACGCTGGAGAATTTCGGCGCCGTGGGCGTGGACGTGTTCTTCGTCATCAGCGGCTTCATCATCGCCACGACGACGCAGGGTCAGACGGGCGTGGGCGCGGCCGGGGCCTTCCTGTGGCGGCGGTTTCGACGGGTGGCGCCGATCTACTGGCTGCTGTCGCTGCCGATCCTGATCGGTATGGCGCGGGGCGGGACGCTGAGCGCGGACGTGGCGGCGGCGACGTTCCTGTTCTGGCCGTTCAGCGGACTGGAGATGACGTTTCCGGCGCTGGGGCCGGGGTGGACCCTGTGTTTCGAAATGCTGTTCTACGCCGGGTTCGGCCTGGCCATAGCGGGTGGGGCGATGGCGGGCGGCCGGCGGGTCGGCTGGGGGCTGGTCGGGGCCTATGCGGTGATGCTGGCGGTCGGATTGGTCGTGGCGGCGCCGGTGCTGAGGTTCTGGGGCGCGCCGATCATTCTGGAGTTTCTGCTGGGCGTCGGGATCGCCTCGGTTTGGCGGTTCGCCCCGCGTGGGTTGGGGCTGTGGGCGGTCGGGCTGGCGGTGCTCGGGTTCGGGCTGGGCCTGGTCTTTGGCTATGGCGGCATCGACGATGTGCGGGCGTTGAACGATCCGTGGAACGGGTTGAGGCGGGTGCTGATCTGGGGTCTGCCCAGCGCGATGCTGATGTTCGGCGTGGTGCGGATGGAGCGGACGGATCAGGCGCCCGGGCGGCTGGAGCGAGCGGCGACCTTCATGGGGGATGCGTCCTATTCGATCTATTTGGCCCATGTGTTGGTCATCCGGGCCTTGGGGCGGATGTTCGAGAGCGGGATGGTCGCCCTGCCGGGAGATGCGGTGGTGGGGCTGACTGTGGTCGCCAGTCTGGCGGCGGGGGCGGTCGTCCACGTGTGGATCGAGCGGCCGATGCTGAGAATCCTCCCCGGAGCCGCGTAGCGGCTCGGGGGAGGGGGACCGCGCGA
>NZ_DLTK01000117.1:16653-17274 GCF_002500885.1 Brevundimonas sp. UBA7838 | reverse complement strand
CTGCAGGCGCGGACGCGGCGGGTTGGGCGGGGACGGGCTTCAGGGCCGTCAGCTGACCTTCCTTGGCTTGACGGGCGACCGCGACGGGCGCCATGCCGATCTGGCGCGACAGGCTTTCCAGACGCGCCGGCTGCTCCAGACGGGCGACCTCGGCGCGCAGCAGGCGGACGCGCTGTCCGTTCTCACGGATGTCCTGTTCGATCTGGGCGATGCGGCTGCTCTCACGCGCCGCGGCGGCCTTGGCGGCATAGACCGACACGATCATGATCGCGACCAAGGCCACGCCGATGATCTCGACCCAGCGCACGCCACGCACCTTCCAGTCGAACAGGCGCTGAAGGGCGGTGCGGGAATAGGTGAAGAAGGGCGCCGTGGTCATGCCGCCGCTCTCCCATCGATCCGACCCCAGGCCGGGGCGTCGGTGCGCACGGCGGCGCGCAACTTGGCCGAGCGGGCGCGAGGGTTGGTGGAACGCTCTTCGTCGCCTGCCTCGCGCGCGCCCTTGAACTGAAGCGTGAAGCTGGGCTTGCGCGGATCGACGGCCATGGGCGCATGACGCGAACCGGCGGGGCTGTTGCCCGTGCGCTCAGTCAGGAAGGCCTTGACGATGCGGTCTTCCAG
>NZ_DLTK01000117.1:0-16456 GCF_002500885.1 Brevundimonas sp. UBA7838 | reverse complement strand
CTTGACGATGCGGTCTTCCAGCGAATGGAAGGTGACGACGGCGAGGCGTCCACCGGGGGCGAGCGTCGCCTCGGCGGCCTCCAGACCGCGTTCCAGCTCGCCCAGTTCGTCGTTGACCGCGATGCGCAGGGCCTGGAACACGCGGGTCGCCGGGTGGATGGGCGCGCCGCGACGGCCGCCCAGGGCCTTTTCGACCACCTCGGCCAGATCCAGGGTGCGGGTGAACGGCTGTTCGACGCGACGACGCAGGATGGCGGTGGCGACGCGGCCCGACTGGCGCTCCTCCCCATACAGTTTGAAGATGTGCGCCAGGGGACCGTGGTCCCAGGTATTGACGATGTCGGCGGCGGTCGCACCCTCATCGGACATGCGCATGTCCAGCGGACCGTCGCGCATGAAGGAAAAGCCGCGCTCGGCCTGATCCAGCTGCATCGACGAGACGCCGATGTCGAAGACGGCGCCGTCCAGCTTCGCCTTGCCGCTGTCGGCGAACGCCTGCGCCAGACCCGAGAAGGGGGTGCGGATCAGCTGGAACTGGCCGCGGAAGTCGTTGGCGACGGCGTCGGCGTGCGACTGGACCGTCGGGTCGCGATCCAGGGCGACGACCTGGGCGCCCGTTTTCAGGATGGCGCGGGTATAGCCGCCGGCGCCGAAGGTGGCGTCGATCACGACGTCGCCGGGCGCGGGCGCCAGGGCCTCTATCACCTCGGCCAGCAGGACGGGGGCGTGGGGAGATTTGGGAGAATCGTCAGTCACGATCCGCCTCCCGCCAGCTTCATCTGGGCCGCCAGCTTCAGGGCGCCGATCTGGGCCATGCCGGCCTTGGCCAGGGCGCGCTGTTCGGCGCGGCGCGCGGCCCATTTCTCGCGCGACCAGATCTGGAAACGGTCGTTCAGGCCGACGATGACGACGGTGTCGCCCAGACCCGCCTCGGCGCACAGCGCCTCGGGCAAGGTGATCCGACCGCCGGAATCGTAGGCCAGACGCACCTGCTCGCCCATCACCTGCCACTCCAGCGCCGAACGCTCCTCGGAGCCGAACGGCAGGGCCTCGATCATCTCGGCATAGACGGCGAACAGGCGGTCGCCGCCCGCTTCCAGGCAGTCGGCCTCGATCGAAGGGAAGATGAAGACGCCGCCGGCGGCGCCGTTTTCGGTCGTGCGGAAATCGTTGGGGATGAGGAGACGGCGCTTGCCGTCCAGCTGCTTCTCATAGGTCGAGAGAAACACGCCCTGTCCAATCGAGCCCTTCGGCCCGTCCCTAGATGCCCTGACGAACGCCCGCCGCGCCCGCCTCTCAGCCCCAAATCATGAAGCTGGGATAGCATGGGATGAAATGGGCCTCAATGGGATCGAAGCCAAGATTTAACCATGTTTTGACGTGTGACGACTTAAGCACGCTCGAACAGCTAGAACATACACGGAACAAACAAAGTATTCACAGGCTGTGAGGCGTTCTAACCTTCCATTGCCAGACAATAGGTTAACGCGCGCGAAAGCGCGCGACCGCCGTCAGAACGCTGAAATGCGGGGATAATCCCAACTCAGATAAGGCGACGCGCTTAGGGAGGGTGCCAACGCCAACCCTACGGGCCTCAAGTAGGCCAAAGGCCGATAGGCCCGAAGAAAAAAGCCGGCCTCAAGCAGCGCGAAGCGCGGTAGGCCAAGAAAAATGCCAGACGGCCTGTAAGCCGGGTTTTGTTCCGCTCCGAAGCCGAGGCCCGGATCGGCGACGATCATTCCTCTGGACCGACCATTGCTGATCGGTTCTCGCGACCTACCCGGACATCTGAGGCGGTGAGCCTCGCGAGCGAGCCCGCGCGATGTCCCTATTTGGTCTTGCTCCAGGCGGGGCTTGCCATGCCGTCCCTGTTGCCAGGTCCGCGGTGGGCTCTTACCCCACCCTTTCACCCTTACCGGCCTCGCAAGGCCGGAGGTTTGCTTTCTGTGGCGCTATCCCTCGGGTCACCCCGGGCGGAAGTTATCCGCCGCCTTTTCACCGTGGAGCCCGGACTTTCCTCGACGGACGCGAAGTCCGCCGCGACCGCCCAGCCGTCTGGCGCGCGCTAGATGCGCGTTAGCGGCGCGAACGTCAATTCAATACGCCCGTGACACTCTCGGCGCTGGCCAGTTGGAGCAGGCCGACCAGGCGGGCGCGGGTTTCGCCGTCGGCGACGCCGTCGACGCGGGCCGGGCGCCAATGACGCTGGAAGGCGCGGACGGCGGTTTCGACGGCGGCGTCGTAGTCGCCGCTGGCTTTCAGGCCGTAGCCCAGCCGCTTCAGGCCGGCGCTGAGCACCATCGGACCGATGCCCTGATCGCCCTTCTGCAGCAGGGCGCCCAAGGCCTGCACCCGTTCGGCCGCCGGTTCGAACCACAGGCCGTGCCCGGCCTCGGCCAGACGTTTCCAGGGGAAAAGCTCGCCCGGATCTTCCTTGCGATCCGGCGCCAGGTCGGAATGGGCGATGATGCGGTTGTCGGCGATGGTCCAGCGACTGCGAATATCGGAGATCAGGGCGATGACGGCTGCGATCTGCGCTTCGGGGAAGGCGCGGTAGCCGAACTCATGGCCGGGATTGACGATCTCGATGCCGATGGAGGCGGCGTTGCAGTCGTCCTCGCCCTGCCAGACGCCGCGGCCGGCGTGCCAGGCGCGGCGCTCCTCGGGCACCAGCTGAAAGACGCGGCCGTCTTCCTCGACCAGATAGTGGGCCGAAACCTTGGCCTCCGGGTCGCGCAGGCGGGCCAGAGCGGCCTCGCCGGTCTGCATGCCGGTGTAGTGCAACACCAGCATGTCCGGCGGCGCACGGCGCGCGTCGAAGTTGGGCGAAGGCGCGTCGATGTAGGACGTCATGGGCGGCGTCGGCTCAGCGGCCGTTGCGCTCCCAGCCATAGGCGACCCAGGCGCCATCCACCTTGTGGGCCTCGATCAGGTCGGGATCGCTGTTGCGGCGACGCGGCGCAATATTGCGGCGGGCGCGCATGACCAGACCGACCAGAAAGACCAGAACGCCGGCGAACAGGGCGATCACCGCCACGGCCGCAGCGGTGAAGACAGCGAGGACGGCGCCGACCGCCATGGCGCAGACGGCGGCGATCATGCCGGCGACCCACATGACGGACGCCACCAGGCCGTTGGGACGGCGGCGGGCGGCATGGCCGATGGCGGCGAGACGTTCAGGCTGGAACATGGATCATCCTTTCAGGCGATCCGGGGAACGCCTGATACGCAATGTCGGTCCATCGGGGCCTGCGGTCAATGGACCGCGACGCACGGTCGCGTGCGCCGCGCCCCGTCAAAAGATCGGCTGATCGGCCAGAACCACCGCGCCCTGGCTGCGCATCCGGTCGCTGTCGATCCGGCGCATCACGGCCTGGGCCTGGGGATCGGCCATGACGCCGCCTAGCATGACCAGGGCCTTGGCGGCCTCGGTCTGGACTCCGAACATTTCCGACAGGGCCTCGAACGGCGACTGCTGCTTGGGGAAGTGCTTGAAGCGGACGGGCTCGTTGTCGGGGATCTTGGCCAGTTGGCGGGCCTTGTTCACCGCCTCGGTCACGCCGCCCAGTTGGTCGACCAGACCCAGAGGCAGGGCCTGGGCGCCGGTCCAGACGCGCCCCTTGGCGATTTCGCGCACCCGGTCCGGCGACAGTTTGCGGCCCGTCGCCACACGGGTGATGAAGTCGTCGTAGATCCGGTCCATCGAACCGGCGAAGGCCGCGCGCTGCTGGGGGGTGAACTCCTGCGTCGGCGAGAAGGCGTCGGCGTAGTCCCCGCCCACCGTCAGCTCACGCATGTCGACGCCGAACCGTCCCAGCGCATCGGCCAGCACGAACTTGCCGCCGAACACGCCGATCGAGCCGGTCAGGGTCGTGGGCTGGGCCACGATCCAGTCGGCTTCGGAACTGATCCAGTAACCGCCCGACGCCGCATAGGCGCCCATGGACACCACCACGGGCTTGCCCGCCGCCCGCGCCGCGCGCACGGCGGCCAAGATCTGCTCGGACGCTTCAGGTGAACCGCCAGGCGAAGAGACGCGGAAGACGATCGCCTTGACGCTCTTGTCCTCGATCGCGTCGTAGATGGCCTCGGCCGTGTCGTCGGAATGGATGGACGAGCCGCCGCCGAAGCTGGCCCCGCCGCCGCGCCCGGTGACGATGGCCCCCTCCCCGCCCACGATGGCGATGGCGTTCTTGCCTGAACCCGTGCGTTCGCCTTTCTGGCTGGCGTATTTGCCGAACTCGACGATCTCGGCGCCCTTGCCGGCGCGGGTCTTGATGGCGATCTCGGCCTCTTCGACCTGGCCCACCTTGTCGATCAGCCGGTTGCTGAGCGCCTGCTCGGCCGAATAGGGGCCGGCCTCGATCACCGTCTTCAGCGCCGGGGCCGTCGTCTTGCGATCCTTGGCCGCGTTGGCCAGGGCGGTGTCGTAGATCGACGTCATCCAGGCCGTCATCGCCTCGCGGTGCGGGCCGGTGTAGTCGCTCTGGGTGTATTCGTTGACGGCGTTCTTGTACTCGTAGCGCTGTTCGAACTCGGGTTTGACGCCGTATTTCTGGAAGGCGCGGCCCAAAAACAGGCTGTCGGCCGAGAAGCCCGTGGCCTGGAAGCCGGCTGTGTTCTGCATCCACAGCTCCGACGCCGAGGCCCCGACCATATAGGTAGACATCACCGCGCCCGACGGGGCGAAGCCCTGACTGTGGGCGATGACCGGCTTGCCTGCGTTGCGGAAGCGATGGATGGCCTGGCGCAGTTCGTCGGCGGTGGCGGGCGTCATGCCGCTTTCCGGCAGGCGGATCAGCAGAGCCTTGACGCTGCTGTCGCTCTGGGCCTGATGCAGGCCATCGACCACGTCCGTCAGGGCCAGGCCCGAACTGCCGAAGGCCGCGAACGGATTGGACGACGGCTGGTCGCTGACGCCGCCGCGCAGGTCCAACTCCAGAACGGTGGTCGCCGGCGTCGTCGGCTTGGACGACGAGGCGACGGCGACCGTCAGCAGCACCACGGGAATGACGACGACGAACAGGATCAGCCCGGTGAAGACACCAAGGACCGTCAGGAAGAATTGCTTCATCGGAGGGAAAACGCGCGCTCGCAGGCCGGAAATGGCGTCGCCAGCATAGGGGGACGCGGGCCGTCGTCAAATGACGCGCGTGCAATCCGTCGGCTGACATGACGTTCGCAGCCGCACCCGATTGCTGCGACGCAGCGTGCGGATTGATGCGGGGGCCGGAAATCCCTATATGAGCCGCCTGTGAGCGAGGGCCTGCGCCCCGCGTTTTTCTTGCTGGAGACCGCACGATGCTGGTCACCCTGATGAAGTCCAAGCTGCACCGCGCCACGGTGACCCAGGCCGATCTCGATTACGAGGGATCGATCGCCATCGACATGGATTTGCTGGACGCCGCCGGCATCTATCCGCACGAACAGGTCGATGTGCTGAACATCACCAATGGCGCGCGCTTCACCACCTATGCGATCGAGGCGCCGCGCGGCTCCAAGGTCATCGGCGTCAACGGCGCCGCCGCCCGCCTGGTGCAGAAGAACGACAAGGTGATCGTGGTCACCTACGGCCAGCTGCCGCAGGAAGAGGCGCGTCAGTGGAACCCTATCGTGGTCCTGCTGGACGACGTCAACGCGATCAAGAACGCTGGCTAAGGCGCTTCGCCTCTCAGAATGCAAAAAGGCCCGCCGGCGACGGCGGGCCTTTTCTTCATCCGGTCAATGCGATCAGCGGGCGATGTCGTAGACGCCCGTGATGTCGATCCGCACCGTCAGTTCGCCGGCGGAAACCGGGGTGCTCTCGGCCCGATCCATCGACGCAGCGCGGGCGGCGAACATCGGCATCGGCGGCTGAGGCGCATAGCCGCCGCCCTCGGTCAGGTTGCGAATGCCCGACAGCTGGACGTTCAGCGATTGGGCGTACAGCTGGGCCTTGGCCTGCAGGTTGCGCACGGCCAACTGGCGCGCCTGGTTTTCGGCGGCGGTCGGATCCTTCAGGCCGAAGCTGATGCCGTCGATCTGGTTGACGCCGGCGGCAACCACGGCGTCGGCCGTCGTGCCGACCTTGCTCAGGTCGTTGATGACCACCGTCACGCGGTTGACCGCCTGATAGCCGCGCAGCTTGGGTGGTTCGTTCTGGACATAGTCGTATTGCGCCGACAGGTTCAGACCGGAGGTCTGGATATCGCGTTCAGCAATGCCCGCGCGACGCAGGGCGGCGACGACGCGCGTCATTTGCGCAGCGTTATCGCGCAGGGCTTGCTGAGCCGTGACGGCCTCAGTCTGCACGCCGAAGGTGATGGTGGCCATGTCCGGCGCGGCCTTTACCTCGCCGTAGGCCGACAGGTTCAGCGACGGCGCGGGTTGCATCATGTGCAGGGCTCCCATGGGTTCGGCGGTCTGAGCCATGGCGCGCGGCGTGGCCGCGGCCAGGAAGGCGGCGGCGGCGACAGCGCCGCCCAAAGCGACGGTCTTCAGCGAAACCGTCTTCAGGGGGGCGGCGGCCAGGGTGCGGGTCATGCAGTCTTCTCCGTAAGCGATCCGGGACCGGCGCGTTCGCCGATCCGTTGCAACGACCTTGGCCGTTTTCGCCTGAACCAACGCCCGCACCCCGCTGGCAGTTTCCGTTCATCTTCGTGAAATCGTCGAAAGATCGCCTTCTTGCCCGCCCCCGCTTGGCAAGCCGCGCCCGCGCCTGCTAGGCGAACGTCACCGCCGAGACGCGCCTTGGGGGCCTGTAGCTCAATGGTTAGAGCCGACCGCTCATAACGGTCTGGTTGGGGGTTCGAGTCCCTCCGGGCCTACCAAATCTGTCTGTCGAGACCACCCGAAAACGGCTCAAGCCCGCTTAACGGCAGTGTCGCATGCACACTCACCAGACCGGAAGGCGAAGCGACCCAGAGCAGCGCCCAAGGCCGCGATGAGACCCATGCCCAAGCTATACCAGACCGTCACAAAGGCGGCCGTGTGCTCGGGACAATGCAGGCCATAGACGGTCGCGGCCAGCCCTGCGGTCAGAAGACCGGCGGCGGCGCCGGCGGAAGAGAGCTTCACAGGGGCGAACCGTCTCGCGACGAAGAAGATGAACGGCGCCGCCAGAGCGCCGAGCGACAGGATGTTCGTCGGACAGACCTTGGCGGAGCGCCCCATGACCCAGAGGGCTGGCTGCCTTCTAGCATTGAGCCTAGGCTGCGTGCTGATCAGGCAAGGGCGCTAGGCGAGTGACGTTTCAACAGGGACTGGCCTTTGGCCTTGTCGGGCTGACAATCGGCGCCTTCATCTGGGGTCGGTTTCGTTACGACCTGGTCGCGGTCGTCGCGTTGGTTGCAGGATTGGCGATCGGCATCATCCCCGCCGAGGCTGCATTTGACGGTTTCAAAAACGACGTCACCGTCATCATCGCCTGCGCGCTGATCGTTTCGGCCGCCTTCGCCCGATCGGGGGTAATTGAGCTCGCGATGCGGCGGGTGATGCCGCTGCTAAAGACTGAGCGCTCCCAGGTCCCGGTTCTGACCGGTGCTGTGACGTTGCTTTCCATGGCGACGAAGAATGTCGGAGCCCTGGCGATCATGATGCCGGTGGCGCTTCAGGTGGCGCGCCAGACGAAGTCGTCTCCGTCCCGGCTCCTGATGCCAATGGCTTTCGGCGCCATGGCGGGCGGCATGGTCACCCTGGTCGGGACCGCTCCGAACATCATCGTCGCCGAAGTGCGCCAAGGCATCGTTGGCGAACCCTTCGCCATGTTTGACTACGCACCAGTGGGCTTAGCGCTCACGCTGATCGCCTTGGCGTTTTTGGCGTTCGGCTATCGCCTGTTGCCCCGCGATCGACAGGGCGCAACGTCCATGAGCGCGGCCTTGGCCGCCAACGCCTATGCCACGGAAGTCAGGGCGCCTGAAGGCTGGGCTCCGGGGTCTATGACCGTGTCCGCTCTCGCCGCCCTCGGCGACGACGAGGTCAAGATCATGGCGCTGATCCGTTCAGGGAAACGGCGGCTGAATCCCAGAGGCAATGTCGTCGTCAAAGCGGGTGACGCGCTGCTGATCGAGGGCGAGCAGCAGGCGCTGGAGGGCTTCGTCAGTCGGGCTCAGATGAATCTCATCCGCGATGATCGCCCGGTTCCCATAGCGACCGCATCCGAGGAGATTGCGATCGTAGAGGCGGTCATCGGCCGAAACTCCCCGCTTCAAGGGCAGTCTGTTCGAAGCTCGGATCTGTACGGCCAGCACGGGATCAATCTGTTGGGCGTGTCGCGAAGCGGCTTTCAACTCACCCAGCATCTGCGGACGGCAAAACTGGCGCCCGGCGATATCATCCTGCTTCAAGGCGCCGAACAGGCGCTGCCGGTCGCGCTGAGGGCGCTGGATTTACTCCCCCTGGCGGAGCGTCAGGTTCAACTCGGGAGCGTGCGCAGGCGCTTCATGCCGGCTGTTGTTCTTGCGTGCGCCATGACGCTCGTCGGCCTTGGCCTGGTTCCAGTCGCCGTCGCGTTCTTCGGCGCCGCCGTCGTGATCGTCGCATTAGGCGGCTTGAAGATGCGTGAGGCCTATGCCGCGCTCGATGGACCCCTCCTCGTTCTGATCGCGGCCCTCATTCCCGTCTCAGACGCGATCCAATCCACGGGAGGGTCCGACCTGATCGCAGGACTGCTTCGCCACGTGTTCACAGGCTTGCCGGGCGTCGTCGCCATTACCGGCGTCATGCTCGCCTCAATGGCGGTTACGCCCTTCCTGAACAATGCGGCGACCGTTCTGATCGTCGCCCCGATTGGAGCGACGCTGGCCAAGCAGCTTGGCTACAATCCAGACCCGTTCCTGATGGCGGTCGCGGTCGGCGCCGCGTGCGACTTCCTGACGCCCATCGGTCACCAGTGCAACACGCTGGTTATGGGACCTGGCGGCTATAAGTTTTCTGATTATCCCAGGCTGGGCGCGCCTTTGAGCGCGCTCGTTCTGGTCACGGGGCCCTCGCTCATCTTGCTGTTTTGGCCTCTTTGATTGGCTCGAGGTCAGAAGATAGCGTTGGAACAGACAGGTCAGGATCACCGTTTCCGGCTGGTCGCCGGCTCGACATCCCGAGCCGCTTATGAGGGCCTGACAGCCTGATAATGCGGCTTCAAAGAGGCCTGAGAGTCGCGAGGCTGCATCAAAACTGCGAGGCGTTCGACAGCTTCAGCCATCGCCAGTCGTTCGCTGTGTGGAAGTTCAGCCAAGGCGGCGAGAAAGCCGTCGCCGAGCAGGCCCGGGGACGTCTGCAATGCCTGCCGCCCCGCGTCGGTCAAACGCACATGGACGACGCGGCGATCCACGGTGGAGCGATAGCGGGCGGCCATGCCTTTGGCTTCGAGCTTGTCCAGCACGGCGACGACGGTCGGCGCCGACATGGAAACGTCCCGCGATATCGCGCTGGTGCTGACTTCACCCAATGCGCGGATGGATTGCAGCACGAGGAGCTGCGGCAGCGTCAGCCCGGTCAGACGTGAAATTTCTCGAGACCGAACATCGATCGCCTGGGCGATGCGTCGGACTGACCGGACAAGGGATGCGGTGGCGTCAACCGCCGCGTCAGGGCTTGGCTCAGGGGAAATATCGGCCATTCGGGTTGAACTCTTTCGTGCCCTAACCATTTGTACCCGCTGCTTCCACAATTCAAGGAGGACCCATGTGCGGTCTTAGCGGCGAGATCAATTTCGACGGACGACCGGCCGATGCCGGCGCCGTTCAACGCATGACCGATGCGCTCTCGCCCCGTGGACCGGATGGCTCCGGCATTGTTATGCGCGGCTCGGTGGGGCTGGGTCACCGCCGTTTGAAGATCATCGACCTGAGTGAGAAAGCTCAGCAGCCGATGGTGGACCCTGACCTGGGCGTGACCCTGGCGTTCAACGGCTGCATCTACAACTATCCCGAACTGCGCGAAGAGCTGCAGGGGATGGGGTTCCGCTTTTTCTCGCACGGCGACACCGAGGTCATCATCAAGGCCTGGAAGGCGTGGGGCGAAGCCTGCGTCGAGCGATTCAAGGGCATGTTCGCCTTCGTGCTTCATGAGCGCGACACCGGCCGCACCGTGATCGCTCGCGACCGTTTCGGCATCAAGCCGCTGTATCTGGCCGAACAGGGCAATCGTCTGCGGTTCGCCTCGACCCTGCCGGCCCTGCGGGCGGCGGGCGACGTGGACAAGACTATCGATCCCGTCGGCCTGCACCACTACATGACCTTCCACGCGGTCGTGCCGCCGCCGCACACGATCCTGAAGGGCGTCAAGAAGTTCCCGCCGGCCACCATCCGCGTGATCGAGGCGGATGGGAGGGCCAAGGACCGCCTCTACTGGCAGCCCGACATGACCCGCCATGCTGAGGACTCGGCCCTGACGGCCGAAGATTGGCGCGATCGGGTCCTGGACAGTCTGCGCGAAGCCGTGAAGCGCCGCATGGTCGCCGACGTGCCGGTAGGCGTGTTGTTGTCGGGGGGAGTGGATTCCAGCCTGATCGTCGGTCTGCTGGCCGAACTGGGTCAGAAGGACCTGATGACCTTCTCGGTCGGTTTCGAGGAGGCTAATGGCGAGAAGGGCGACGAGTTCGTCTATTCCGACCTGATCGCCAAACATTACGGGACCAAGCATCACCAGATCTTCGTGCCGCACCAGCGGCTGATGGAAGCCCTGCCGGGCACCATCGGCGCCATGTCGGAACCGATGGTCTCTTACGACAACGTCGGCTTCTATCTACTGAGCCAGGAAGTCTCGAAACATATCAAGGTGGTGCAGTCCGGCCAGGGCGCCGACGAGGTGTTCGCCGGTTATCACTGGTATCCGCCGATGCTGGGCGCGACCGATCCGGTCGAAACCTATTCCAAGGCCTTCTTCGACCGCAGCCATGCCACGCTGAAGACCCAGCTGAACGGCCCCTATATGGCCGACACCGACGTCAGCCGCGCCTTGGTCGAGGCCCATTTCGCGCAAGGCCGCGCAGCGACGCCGGTCGACCAAGCCCTGCGTCTGGACAGCCAGGTGATGCTGGTCGACGACCCGGTGAAGCGGGTCGACAACATGACCATGGCCTGGGGTCTGGAGGCGCGCGTGCCCTTCCTGGATCACGAACTGGTCGAACTGGCGGGCCGCATCCCGCCCGAGCACAAGCTGGCGCAAGGCGGCAAGGGCGTGCTGAAAGAAGCGGCGCGTCTGGTGATCCCCTCCGAGGTCATTGATCGCAAGAAGGGCTATTTCCCCGTGCCCGCGCTGAAATACATCCAGGGTCCGTATCTGGAGATGGTGCGCGAGGCCCTGACCAATCAGGCGGCGCGCGATCGCGGCCTGTTCGACCGGGGCTATCTGGACACCCTGTTCGGCAATCCCACCGAGCACATCACACCCCTTCGCGGCTCCGAACTCTGGCAGGTCGCAGTGCTGGAAATGTGGATGCAGCAGCATGGCGTCTGATATCCGCCCCGAGCGATCAAAGGCGCATCGGCTGAAACGTCTGCGGCACGAGGGCCTGAAGCCCCCGGTTCAGTCCGGGGACGGACCGAACCCCGATGCCGTGCTGGATTGCGGCTGGGGCCGACTGCTGTTCGCCCAGACCTTCGAGACGGCCGAGCCGCTGGTCGAGGCCCTGCGCGCCGAAGGGCCGGACCGGCGCGACATCGCCTTCTATGTCCGCAATCCGCACGTCCTGCTGGCCTCGGCGCCGCAGGAGTTGTTCCTGGATCCGTCGCACACCTATCGGCTGGAACTGGCCACCTATCGCACCAGCCGACGTCAGCCCCGAGGCTTCACCGTGCGCCGTCTGACGTCGGAAACGGATGCGCAGGCGGTCAACGACATCTACGCCAAGCGCAAGATGGTGCCGGTTCCGCCTGACTTCTTCTGGTCGCATCGGGACGACCGGACCCTGACCTATTTCGTCGCCGAGGATACGGTGACGGGGGCTGTGATCGGCACCGTGACGGGCGTCAACCACGCCCGCGCCTTTCAGGATCCGGAATGCGGCTCTTCGCTGTGGTGCCTGGCGGTCGATCCCCAGGCGACCCAGCCGGGCGTTGGCGAGGCCCTGGTGCGGCGTCTGGCGGAACATTTCAAGACCCAAGGCCTGGCGCACATGGACCTGTCGGTCATGCACGACAATGATCAAGCCATCGCCCTGTACGAAAAGCTGGGTTTCCGTCGCGTCTCCTTCTTTGGGGTCAAACGCAAGAACCCGATCAACGAGGCCCTGTTCGTCGGCCCGACCGACGATCATGACCTGAATCCCTATGCCCGCATCATCGTGGACGAGGCGCGTCGGCGCGGCATCCATACCGAGATCATCGACGGTGAGGGCGGGCTGTTTCGCCTGAACTGGGGCGGCCGGTCGGTCCGATGTCGCGAAAGTCTGTCGGAATTGACCTCGGCCGTCGCGCTCAGCATCTGTGACGACAAGCGGATGACGCGACGCATCGTCGAGGCGGCCGGCGTGCGCGTTCCCGAGAGAATCGATCCCGAAAACCCGTCGGCCATTGATGCGGCGCTGACCAAGTTCGGCGCCCTGGTCGTCAAACCGGCGCGTGGCGAGCAGGGGCAAGGCGTCGCGGTGGGCCTGACGACGATGAGCGAGGTCCAGACGGCTCTGGTCCGGGCGCGCCGCATCTGTTCCGAGGTTCTGGTCGAGGAACAGGTCCAGGGCGAGGACCTCCGGCTGGTAGTGATCGACTACAAGGTCGTCGCCTGCGCCCTGCGTCGTCCGCCGCGTGTCGTTGGTGACGGGCGCTCGACCTTGCGCGCCCTTGTCGAACACCAAAGTCGTCGTCGCGCCGCCGCCACCGGCGGGGAATCCACCATCCCGATCGACGCCGAGACGGAACGCACCCTGGCCGAGGCCGGCTATCGTCTCGACGATGTGGCGGCGGAAGGGGCCGAGATTCTGGTGCGCAAGGCGGCCAACCTCCACTTGGGCGGCACCATCCATGATGTGACGGATGAGGTGCATCCCGCGCTGATCCGCGCCGCCGTCGCCGCCGCCCGCGCCATCGATATCCCGGTCACCGGCATCGACCTGATGGTGAAGTCGCCGCGTGAACCCGACTACGCCTTCATCGAAGCCAATGAGCGCCCCGGCCTGGCCAACCACGAACCTCAACCGACCGCCGAGCGTTTCGTGGATCTGCTCTTTCCGCTTTCCGCGCCGGCCGCTGCGCGGACATTTCCGCGATCCGATGCCTGAAGGAGGCCCCGTGGCCCGCCCCGCGATAGACCTCGACTACCTGAAAGCCCGCCTGGCCGACCTGCTGAACACGCCCAGTCCGACCGGCTATACGGACGAGGCGGTCTGGCTCTTGTGCCGCGAACTGGAGCGGCTGGGCCTCGACTATGAGATGACCCGCCGCGGCGCCCTTCGCGCACGCTTGCCGGGCCGGACGCCAAAACCAGCGCGCGCCATCGTCGCCCACGTCGACACCCTGGGCGCCCAGGTCAAACAGGTGAAGGCCAACGGCCGGCTGGAATTGGTCGCGATCGGTCACTGGTCGTCGCGTTTCGCCGAGGGCGCGCGGGCGACGATCTTCTCCGAGAGCGGCCCCTATCGCGGCACGATCCTGCCGTTGAAGGCGTCCGGCCATACCTTCAACGAAGAGGTGGACACCCAGCCGGTAAACTGGGCCCAGGTCGAGCTGCGCATCGACGCCGTGACCCAAGGCCGCGAAGACACCTTGGCCTTGGGCGTGGATGTCGGCGACATCGTCGCCATCGACCCGCAGCCCGAGTTCATCGATACTGGCTTCATCGTCTCACGCCATCTGGACGACAAGGCGGGCGTCGCCACCCTTTTGGCTGCCCTGGAATGCATGATCCGCGAAGATCGCACGCCGACGGTCGATACCTGGTGGCTGTTCACGATCGCCGAGGAGGTCGGGCTGGGCGCCTCGTCGGTGCTGATTCCGGATGTCGCCGCTATGGTGACGGTCGACAATGGCACGACCGCACCTGGTCAGAACTCTTCGGAGTTCGGCGTCACCATCGCCATGGCCGACCAGACAGGTCCCTTCGACTGGCACCTGTCACGCAAACTGGTTCAACTGGCCCGCGACCACGACATCCCGCACCAGAAGGACGTCTTCCGATACTATCGCTCGGACTCGGCCTCGGCCCTGGAAGCCGGCGCCGACATCCGGACGGCCTTGGTCACCTTCGGCATCGACGCCAGCCACGGCTATGAACGCATCCACGAAAGCGCGCTGGAAGACCTGTCTCGCCTGCTGATCGCCTATGCCGAAAGCGATGTCGAAATCAGCCGTGATGCCAAGTCTTTGAGCGGAGCAAAAGGCTTCACCCACCAACCCGTGGGTGACGAGGGGTATTAGCGGTTCATCAGGCTGCTCGTCCGGTCACTCAAAAATTACGTAACGTATGTCGCAATGATAGAGCGGCCTGGATGTCGAATACTGGCACTTTTGAGACCTAGGCATAGGCAGCCACTCGTGGCTCATAGCTGACCTCTGAAGTTTCTCATCTTGCGTAACGCGCGCGTTGTCGCACGCGCGAATTTTCCAATCCAGTCTGCATAGCGCAAGCCTCGTTCGGCCGCTGTCGATCAGCCTTGAGCCTCCCCTCCTCTCCGCCATCCCGCCAGCACTGGCAGGACGATCAGGGTGAGGATCGTTGCGGTGGTCAGGCCGCCGATGACGACTGTGGCCAGGGGCTTTTGCACCTCGGCGCCGGAGCCTGAGGCGAACGCCATGGGTACGAAGCCGAGGACGGCGACCAGGGCCGTGGTCAGGACGGCGCGCAGGCGGCTGACGGCGCCGTAAAGCGCCGCCGTGGCCGGCGAGTCGCCCTCGGTCAGGCGTTGGCGGATGGCCTGCATCAGCACCAGGCCGTTCAGCGTCGCCACGCCCGAGACGGCGATGAAGCCGACCGCTGCGCTGATCGACAGCGGCATCCCGCGCAGCGCCAGCGCCAACGCGCCGCCCACCAGGGCCAGCGGCACGCCTGCGAACACCAGGGCAGCGTCCTTCCATGATCGCAGCGCCAGCACGAGCAGCAGGCCGATGGTCAGGAAGACGATCGGCACGATCAGCGCCAGTCGGGCCGAGGCGCGTTGCAGGTTCTCGAACTGACCGCCCCAGTCGATCCAGCCGGATGGCGGCGGCTGGACCTGTTCGGCGACCTTGGTTTGCGCCTCAGCGACGAAGCCGCCCAGGTCGCGTCCGCGGACATTGGCCTGAACGATCATACGGCGCTTGCCGTCGGCGCGGCTGATCTGGTTCGGCCCCTCGCCGACGTCGAAACGTGCGACAGAAGACAGAGGCACGGTCGGCGCCCCGGACTGGGCGTTCTCGGGCATGACCGGCAACTGCTCCATGACCGCCGGATCGGCGCGCAGGGCGTCGTCCAGCCGCACGACCACATCGAAGCGCCGGTCGCCCTCGTTGACCTGACCGGCCGAACGGCCGGCGAAGGCGATGGCCAGGGCGTCCGCCGCGTCAGAGGCATGGATCCCCTGCGCCGCCGCCACCGTGCGATCCACGCTGGCGGTGATGGTCGGTTGGCCCGAGACCTGCTCGACCCGCACGTCCGCCGCGCCCTGGATGCCGTTCCGGACGCCCGCGACCTGCTGGGCCGTGCGCTCCATCGCGGCGAAGTCGTCGCCATAGACCATCACCGCCACGTCCGAACGCACACCCGCGATCAGTTCGTTGAATCGCATTTCGATGGGCTGGGTGAACTCATAGGTGTTGCCCAGCAAGGTCGAGAGCCGCGTCTCCATCTCCGCGACAAGATCGGCTTTCGGCAGTCGCGGATGGGGCCAGTCTTGGCGATCTTTCAAGATGACGAAGGTGTCCGAGATGGACGGCGGCATGGGGTCGGATGCGACCTCTGCGGTGCCGGTGCGGGTGAAGACACGATCGACCTGGGGCATGGCCTTCAGCGCGCGCTCGACCTGGAACTGCATCGCCTGGCTCTGTTCCAGAGAGGTCGAGGGCACGCGCAGGGCCTGGACCAGGACGTCGCCCTCATCCAGTTGCGGCACGAACTCCCGCCCCAATGTCAGGAAGGCGATGGCGCCGGCCAGCAAGGCGACGCCCGCGCCGGCCAAAACGCGCCGTGGTCGGGCGATGGCGTGTGCAAGAAGCGGCTGGTAGCGCGCCTTGGCCGCGCGGGTCAGCCGAGTCTCCTCATGATCCAGCTTGGGTTCGCGCACCAACAGGGCGGCCGTGGCGGGCACGAAGGTGAAGCTGAGCACGAAGGCGGCGGCGAGCGCCAGCATGACGGTGGCGGCCATCGGGCCGAACATCTTGCCCTCGACCCCCTCGAACATCAGCAAGGGCGCATAGACCAGCAGGATAATCGCCTGGCCGAAGGCCGCCGGCCGGGCCATCTCGCGCGCCGATGCGGCGGCGACCGACAGCCGTTCGGCGGTCGTCAGCGGCCGCCCGGTCTCCGCCCGCTTCAGGCCCAGGCGGCGCAGGGTGTTCTCTATCAC
>NZ_DLTK01000111.1:514-2669 GCF_002500885.1 Brevundimonas sp. UBA7838 | reverse complement strand
GGCGACAGGTCGGCGGCGGCCTGGGGCGACCGGGGCTGGGGCGCAGGCGTCGCGGCCTCGCTGCGCGGATGGCGGGACCAGCCCTCTTTCGTCGCGCGGGCGCGAATGGAGGCCTCGGTCACGTCGTGGCGGGCGGCGACGGTCTTGGCGTCGAGGCCGGACAGATAATCCTTTCGGACCTGGGTCCAGACCTCGGGCGGTTTGATCTTGTATCTGCGTTTTTCCATGTGGGCATTATGGGGCCGGCGCTACCCCAGGCCGGAAGAAGGGCGATTTTCGAGGCTAGAGACCTGATTTTCCACATCGCGAGATGTCAGGGGTCACGCGCCAGCTGTGCATGAGGCGCGGGTGCGACCGATGATGACGCAGGGGCGTGCGACACCCCTGTCCCATGAGCCAAGGCATACATCGCAAGATCCGGCCGGACGCCGTCTGGGCCGAGGTCAGGAAGGCGTGGGAGGACGGCGAGATCGCGCGGTCCGTCGCCGCCCGCTATGACGTCGGGGTGCCCGCCCTGTGGAAGCGGCGCGAGGCGGAAGGCTGGAAACGGCCCGAGCCGACGCTGGCGCCGATCGAGCCGGCCGAGGGCTGGAACCGGCATATCCAGGCGCGGCGCGACGCCTTCAACGCCCAGCTGGAGGACGCGCGGGCGCTGGCGGAATGTCTGGCGGCGGCGATGACGGACGAGCGGCTGAGCCGGGCGCCGCACTGGCATATTCCGTGGCTGTATCACTGGCGCGCGACGCATCTGGGGCCCGAGGCGACGGCGCGGGACCGGGCGCGGGCGATCGAGACGGGCCAGCCGTGGGCCGAGCGGTTCTGGGACGCGGACGGGGCGCTGAAGCCGCTGGCGTGGCTGGATCTGGAGATGGCGCGGCTGCATCCCGAGGACTGGCGCGCGGCCATCGGCCTGCCCGACGGACTGCCCGAGGCGGCGACGCGATACGCGCCCTGATGGGCGCCGCAGTTGACTTATCGGCGATAAGCGCCCATTTGCGCGGCGTCGCACACTCGCGATCTCCGGCGTCTCCAGCGCGTGTGGGTCCCCCTCGGACCTGTCTGTAGAAGCCGCCGGCCCCTCATATCCATTCGCTGCCCGGACACGCGGGGCGGCGCCCGATCCACCCCGCAGGCCTCCTCCCCGAGGCCCCGTCGGGACTGGCGGTGCGCGGCCCGACGGCGTCATGCCATGGCTGATAGCGCCCTGCCGCTACGCGAAAGATAGACTGCTGTGAGCACCACATTCGAATCCATGGGCCTGAACAAGGCCCTGCTGCAGGCCCTGGCCTCGACCGGCTACACCAAGCCGACGCCGATCCAGGAAAAGGCCATCCCCGATGTCATGGCCGGCAAGGACCTGTTGGGCATCGCCCAGACCGGCACCGGCAAGACCGCCGCCTTCGCCCTGCCGATCCTGCATCGCCTGGCCGAAAACCGCATCGCCCCCAAGCCCCGCACGACGCGCGTGCTGGTCCTGAGCCCCACGCGTGAGTTGGCCACCCAGATCGGCGACAGCTTCAAGGCCTATGGCGCGCACCTGGGCTTCCGCGTCGCGGTGATCTTCGGCGGCGTGAAATACGGCGGTCAGGAGCGGGCCCTGCAACAGGGTCTGGACATCCTGGTCGCCGCGCCCGGCCGCCTGCTGGACCACATCCAGCAGAAGAACCTGGACCTGTCCTCGACCGAGATCTTCGTGCTGGACGAGGCCGACCAGATGCTGGACCTGGGCTTCATCAAGCCGATCCGCCAGATCGTCTCGAAGATCCCGGCCAAACGCCAGAACCTGTTCTTCTCGGCGACCATGCCCGGCGAGATCGGCAAGCTGGCGGGCGAACTGCTGAAGGACCCGGTCAAGGTCCAGGTCACGCCGCAGTCGACCACGGTGCAGCGTATCAGCCAGTCGGTCGTCTATATCGAACAGGGCCGCAAACGCGCCCTGCTGACCGAGATGTTCTCGGATCCCGAGTACACGCGCTGCCTGGTCTTCACCAAGACCAAGCACGGCGCCGACAAGGTCGCGGCCTATCTGGAAGCCGGCGGCGTCGAGGCCGGGGCCATCCACGGCAACAAGTCCCAGCCTCAGCGTGAACGCACCCTGGCAGCCTTCAAGGCCGGCAAGCTGCGCGTCCTGGTCGCCACCGACATCGCCGCGCGC
>NZ_DLTK01000111.1:0-202 GCF_002500885.1 Brevundimonas sp. UBA7838 | reverse complement strand
AAGCTGCTGCGCGACATCGAAAAGGTCACGCGCCAGAAGATCCCGGCCATCGACCGTCGTAACGACAAGGCCCTGGGTCAGCTGGACGCCACCATCATGGCGACCGGCGTCGGCAAGAAGGCGACGATGCCGGAACGCGAGGGCGGCGAGCGCAACGAGGGCGGCCAGGGACGGGGCGGTCGCGGCCGTCGCGCGCCGCACC
>NZ_DLTK01000116.1:0-5093 GCF_002500885.1 Brevundimonas sp. UBA7838 | reverse complement strand
ACGCTCTTCCGATCTCGCCCGCCGCGCAGCGCCGCGCCTTCTGGGCCGCCGGGGTGACCAGCGCCGACACGATGCTGCTGCCCGAAGGCCGTCCGGCCGGTCAGGCCTGGCTGTTCCCCGCCGCCGCCGCCGACGCCCTGGCGGCCCTGGACCCGCGCGAGGTCTTCACCGTCGAGTTCCTGTTCCGCGACGGCAGCATCGCCCGCTCCACCTTCGAGGCCGGCGACTTCGCAGCGGGCCGCGCCTTCCTGGCGATGGGGCAGGTTTAGGGGGCGTCTAACGCCGCACGACCATCAGCAACGGCACGTAGATGTAAGCGACAGCGCCCTCGTAAGCCGTCGCATTCCCGGACAGGGCAGGCTTGCCGTTCCATCTCGTGGCCTCGCGCCGGGCGCTGGCTTCGGTCTGGCCTTGCATCATGTGATCGACGCGACAGTCTCGATAGACGTCCCGTCGCACGATGCAACTCACCTCCATTGATCGACCCGGCGCGCCGGCGGTCGAGCCGGAGTCCGACGATACAACGGCCAGCATCATCGGCGCTCGGGCCAGTGTGTCCCTTTCGTTCGTCAGTGTGTACCCGCAGGCCGTCAGAACGCGATCGATATTTCCATGTTCGGCCGGCAGTTCGAATGTTGCGCTGACAGGCGAGGCTTGTCCGTCGTCCGAATGCAACTTCAGAGCGCCGCCTGTGCGAAGGAATCGCGCGTCACGCGCCGGGGCGGCGCTGAACCATGTACGTCCAGCAGCCACGTCCCATGTCTGAACGTCGGTCACGCCGTCAGCACGTTCGGCCCTCAGCCGATATGACGGGCCCTGTCGTTGCGGAAATCCCTGCAGAGCGACTTTCAGCTCACCCGCGCTGCATTGCACGATGATCGCCTGCCCACCGTCGTAGCGAACGGCGGCGACAGACAGATTGCGCGCCGCATCCTCGGCGAACTCCCAGTCGTCTCCCGTCTGTGCGGCGGCGAATGCTTCGTGGCCTAGGCTAGTCGCGCTCATCGCAATGGCAAAAAATGTTGATGCCAAACGGTTCATGGCTTTTCCCCTCATCCCCGCGACAGGCTGAAAGCAGGCCCGTCCTGTCGTCAAGCCTCGACAGTGATCGGCGTCTCGTCGACAGCCGTTTCGCTCGTCTCCCCCACCACCATCACCGGCAACCGGATCATCACCGCCGCGCCTTCGCCCAGGGTGCTGTCGATGGTCATGCGGCCGCCGTGCAGTTCGGTCAGGCTGCGGACCAGGGATAGGCCCAGGCCCGTGCCTTGCGCCTTCTGGTCGGCGCCGCCGGCCTGTTCGAAGGGGCGGCCCAGCCGTTGCAGGTCCTGCGGCGCGATGCCGACGCCGGTGTCGGAGACGGCCAGATCCAGGTCCGGCCCGTCGGCGTCCAGGGTGATGGTGACGGATCCGCCGGCCGGGGTAAACTTGACCGCATTGGACAGCAGGTTCAGCGCCATCTGCTTCAGGGCGCGGGCGTCAGCGCGGACCTTGATCGGCTCGGACGGCAGGACGGCGGCCAGCTCAACCCCCTTGTCGTCCGCCTGAAGCCGGACCAGGGCGACGGCGGCGGACACGGCGTCGCGGGCGTCGAACGTCTCCATCGCCAACTGGTAGCGCTCGGCCTCGATCTTGGACAGGTCCAAGACGTCGTTGATCAGATCCAGCAGATGGCCGCCCGCCTGATGGATGGCGTCGGCGTATCCGGCGTAGCGTTCGGGCAGGGGCCCGAACAGCTTCTGACGCATGATGTCGGCGAAACCGATGACGGCGTTCAGAGGCGTGCGCAGCTCGTGGCTCATATTGGCCAGGAAGCGGGTCTTGCCGGCCGACTGGGCCTCGGCCTCGACGCGCGCGGTCTCCAGCCCCAGCTCGCGGGCGAACTGGGCCGTGCCGTCGAACGCTTGAGCGATCAGGCGCGGGCGATCCGTCTCGTGCTGGAACGGGCCTAGGATCATGACGACCCGGCGGTCCAGGGCGATGCGCGGGGTGAACTGGACCTCGACCGACTGGCCCGACAGGGCGCGGGAAAGGGCCGAAGACACGGCCGGGCGATCCGGCGCATGCACGGCCGAGATCAGGCCCTGTTCGGTCAGGGCCAGCACCGACAGGGCGGGCGGCGGCGTGCCCCAGGTCGCGACCGCGCGGCCCGACGGATCGAGCAGCAGGGTCAGGGCCGGCTGATCCTCCAGCAAAGCGGCGATCCGGGCGGCCTCATCCTCGGCTTCGGCCAGACGACGCTGGCGCGCGCTCCAGGTCAGGCGCATGGCGGCGATGATCGCGCCCATGGCCAGCAGGCCCGAGACGGCGGCTAGCAAGGGGCCTTGCGCCTCCGCCCCGTTCAGCCAGGTCGAGATCAGCCCCGCCAGCAGCGGCAGGGCCACCGCAAAGGCGCCCATCCGGGTCAGACGATCGGCGCCGACGCGGGCATGATCGAGGGCGATCCCCGCCGCCAGCGGCGTCAGGATCAGGCCGGGCAGGGCGCCGGTCACGCCGCCGGTCAGGCCGGCCGAAGCGGTGGCGGCCAAAATCCACCCGCCCATGACGGCCAGCCTCAGCCCCACGCTGTCGCGCACCATCAGCACGACGCCGAACACGCCGGGGAAGGCCATCAGCAGCAGGGCGGCCAGCGGCGCGTCCTTCAGCCCGTCCATCATCTGGGCCGCCAGCGCCGTCAGGGCCACCGCCACCGCCCAGATGGCATGCCATAAGGCGACCAGCGGAGCGCCCAACGCCGCGTCGTGCGTCGGGTCGTCCTCGGATCTGGCGTGGGCGTCGGGTTTCAAGAAGGGCGGGCCATGGGTTTCGTCTGCGCCCAGACTAGGGCTGCGGCTGAGTCGGTGCGAGGCCGCTCCCCCCTGAGGCGAACCCCATTGCGGCGTTCACCATGAATATCGGGGGACAAAACGGCCGGTTGTCGTTAACGGCCGCGCGGCCTATCTGGCGGCGCATGACCGACCGCACGCCGCCGACCGACACCCTGGACCAGACCCTGGCCGAACTGGCCGAGGATTTCGACCTGCTGGGCGATTGGGAGCAACGGATCGAATATGTCATCGAACTGGGCAAGGGGCTGGCCCCGCTGGACGAGGCCGACCGGGTCGAGGCCAACAAGGTGCCGGGCTGCGCCGCCCAGGTCTGGCTGGCGACGACGCCGGACGACGGGCGGCTGTGGTTCGCCGCCGACAGCGACAGCGCCCTGTCCAAGGGCAATATCGCCCTGCTGCTGAAACTCTATTCCGGCCGCACGGCGGCGGAGATCGCCGCCTTCGACGCCCGCGCGGCGCTGGATCGGCTGGGCCTGCCCTCGGCCCTGACGCGCCAGCGCGCCAACGGCCTGAACAGCATGGTTGGCCGCATCCGCGAGGCGGCGCTGGCGGTTCAGTAGTCGGGGGTTGCAACCGCCGGCCCGGCGACCCACGATCGCGGGGTCGTAACCGGGGGCGCGAATGGACCTGCTGAAGATCCTGCGCAGTTTCGAGGAGTTTCTCTTCGAGGCGGTCAGCTGGCTGGTCTTCTATCCCCTGACCCTGTGGCGCATCCTGCGCGGGCCGCTGGCGGCGATGGACTATTCGGACCGCGAGCAGAGCGACAGCGAGGAGCGTCGCTACGACGACGCGCTCAGCCCGCCGCTGTTCCTGTTGGCCACCATCGTCCTGACCAATCTGCTGTCGGTGGCGCTGCATGTGCCGCCGCCGGCCGAGGCGACCGACCTCAGCCGCGTGGTCTATGCGTCCCAGCAGAACCTGATCCTGTTCCGCTCGCTCGCCTTCAGTCTGATCCCGCTGGTCGCCGCCGTCACCCTGCTGCGCCATGAGAAGAAGCGCATCGCCCGCGAGACCCTGCGCGCGCCCTTCTATGCGCAATGCTATCTCGCCGCCGTCTGCGCCGCCTTCGTCTCGGCGGGCGGGACCATCTTCCAGCGGCCCGAACTGCCCAATGCGGTCGGCGCCGCGATCATGATCGGCGGCACGGCCTGGTTCGTCGTCGTGCAGTCCCGCTGGTTCGCCCGGCGGCTGAACGTGTCAAAGGGGCGCGGCGCCGTCATCGCCGTGCTGGCCCTGATCCGGGCGCTGATCTACCTCCTGGCCATCCTGATCCCCATCGCCCTGATCTGAGCGGACAAGACAGAGTGCAGTGAGGGCTCTCTTGTCAGCGCAGCGCGAAATCTAAGCGGAGGTCTGCTTGCCAGCGTGATGGCCATTTCGGATTTCGACCCATTGCGGACATCCAATCGGAAAAGCATCATTGGTGAATGTCAGCGCCAGACTACAACGATCCTAGGTCCAGACTTAAGCCTAAGCTGCGCTTGAGGCCGATGCGCGGCTCAGGCCCCATTACCGCGCTAGCCGCTGGGCTGTTCATGTACGCCGCCATTCTCTGCATGATCGCATTTCTGGCTAGCTTTCTTCCCGGTGTCGAAGGCGCCGGCAGTCCGTTCTGGTTCCTCGCTGGAGCGGCAGCCTTTGCCATCGGCGCTGCCATCTTTTACGCGGCCCATAAGTTCTTTCGACGCTTCCGCTAACCACCCAAAGCCGACATTTGCCGCGTCCGTTTCCCGCAGTAAAAATTCAGTGCAATCTGTGCACTTCATCCAATGCCATAGTGATCCGCCAGGGCCTGGAGCGCCTGTTTCAGGACGGTCTTGCCCTGGCGGCGGCGCAGGCCGAGGCACGTTTCGGCCAATTGCAGGCTGTCGCCGTGGATGCAGATGCGGGTCAGGATGGGGCGAAGGCGCGGGCCGACGGCGGTCAGCGCCTGTTCGACGCGGCGGGCGGCGGACAGGGCGCGGTCGGTCGGCTCCATCCGCGCGGCGGTTCCTGAGCCGGAGGTCGGCAGGGCGTCCCAGCGCATGGTGAGCGACGCGCCCTTCGTCGCCTGTTCCGCCTCCCGCCGCAGCCGTTCGCCGGCGGCGGCCTCGGCCGGGGTCAACCAGGGGCGGCCGGACGCATCCTTGCGCCGCGCCAGCCAGGCGATGGGGCTTTCGCCCAGATTGGCCCGCGCGCGGACCATGCGGCCGTCCGGCTGCATCAGGTCGCGCTCGCCCGCCACGAAGCCGGGACGGCCGGGGGCGGGGGGCGGCGTCGGGTCCG
>NZ_DLTK01000137.1:1027-6712 GCF_002500885.1 Brevundimonas sp. UBA7838 | reverse complement strand
GTCGCAGGCGCGCCGGCGGCCGGCGCGGCTGCACCAGGCTGACGGGTGGGATCCGGCGCCGGGATGGCGAAGCCGCCCGAGCCCTGCGTGCGCAGCCAGGCGATCAGATTGATGCGCGTCTGGGTGTCGCGGATGCCGGCGAAGGACATCTTGGTGCCGGGCACATATTTGGCCGGGGCCGTGATGAAGCTGTTGATCTGGTCATAGCCCCAGGTCGGCGCCTCGGCCTTGTGCTTGGCCATGGCGTCGGAATAGGCGAAGCCCGGACGGTGCATGACCGGCCCGCCGACCACGCCCCACAGGTTCGGACCGATCTTGTCGGCGCCGCCCTGGTGCGCGTCATGGCAGGCCTGGCAACGCGCGAAGGCGGCCTCGCCGGCGGCAAGATCGGCGGTCGGCAGCACCGTGCCCCAGTCGGGCGCCAGTTCAGCGGCTTCACCGCCGGCGGCCTCTTCCGGCGCATCGACGAAATAGCCCATCTTTTCGGGGGCTTCCGAATGATAGACGAGGCCCGAAGCCTGCTGGACGACCAGGATGACGAACGCCGTCCCCAGAGCCGCGCCGAAAATCTTGTTCCACTTAAGATCGCCGCTCATACGCCTGGTCGTTTCCCTCTGCCGGCCGGGCCCCTCGAAAACACGCCCCGGACATAATCTTGCTTTGGCGTCTCTGGCACGGTAGCGCCGCCTTCGCAACCGGCCCAACGCGCGACGGGCCAGACAGGCGTCAGGGAAGTCGATGAATCCGTTGATAATGATACCGGCTCGCATGGCCGCCACCCGCCTGCCGAACAAGCCGCTGGCTCTGATCGGCGACACGCCGATGATCGTGCGCGCCTATCGCCAGGCCGAGGCCTCGGGCCTGCCGGTCGTGGTCGCCGCCGGCGATCCCGACATCGTCGAGGCGGTGGAAGCCGCAGGCGGCCGCGCCGTCCTGACCGACCCGGCCCTTCCGTCGGGCTCGGACCGCATTCGCGCCGCCGTGGACGCCATCGACCCCGAGGGCGATTTCGACGCCGTCATCAACGTTCAGGGCGACATGCCCTTCGCCAGCCCCGGTCTGGCCGTCGCCTGCGCCGCCATTCTGCACGGCGAGCCGACCTGCGACATCGCCACCCTGGTCGCCGCCGAGGCCGACGGGTCGGACCGGACCAATCCCGATGTGGTCAAGGCGGTGCTGGCCCTGGGCGAAGGCGAACGCCAGGCGCGCGCCCTCTATTTCACCCGCTCGACCCTGTATGGCGACGCCCCTGTCTGGCGTCATATCGGCGTCTATGGCTATCGCCGCGAAGCGCTGAACCGCTTCTGCGCCGCGCCGCCGTCGCCGCTGGAAAAACGCGAGAAGCTGGAACAGCTGCGCGCCCTGGAAATGGGCATGCAGATGTGGGCCGCCGTCATCGGCGAAGCCCCCCTGTCCGTCGACAATCCCGCCGACCTGGAGGCGGCGCGGGCGCTGGCCTAGACCTCGTCGACCCAGGCCTTGATCAGGCTGTGGGCGATGGCGAAGGGCGGAGGGGCCTGAATGCTCGGATGCTCGCCCGCCAGCACGGCGCGCGCCTCGGCCCGCGTCAGCCAGGCGACGGCTTCCAGTTCGGTCTGGTCCGGTTGCGCCTGATCGTCCGACACCTCCGCGATCAGGCCGATCATCAGTTGCGAGGGAAAGGGCCAGGGTTGGCTGGAATGATAGGCCGTGGCGATCACGGTCAGGCCGGCCTCTTCCTTCACCTCGCGGGCGCAGGCCTCCTCGATGGATTCGCCCGGTTCCAGGAACCCGGCAAGCGCCGACATTCGTCCGGCAGGCCAGGCCGCCTGACGGCCCAGCAGGCAGATGGGCTCCGCCCCGCCCTTATAGACCGGCAGCATGATGGTGACCGGATCGACGCGCGGAAAATGTTCGGTCCCGCAGGCCGGGCATATCCGCTTCCAGCCGCCCGACGCCGTCTCGCTCAGCGTGCCGCAGTTGGCGCAGAAGCCGTGTTTGCGGCGCCAGTCGAACAGGCTCTTGGCCCCGCCCGCGATCGCCGCATCCGCCGCCGGCAGGATCGCCGCCGCCGCCCGCAACTCGTGAAAGGCGCCCAGCCCGGCCAGCGGCCCGTCGGTCGGATCGATCGAGCCTTCGAACTCGATGGCGAAGACGGGTTCGTCGTTCCACAGGCCCAGAAACGCCTCGCGGTCCCGCACCAGGGTGCGCGCATGGCGCATCTGCAGCCACGCCAGCCTCGGCCCCTCGCCCGTCTCCTCAATCAGCGGCCGCCCTTCCCAGAGCACCAGGGACTGGGCGTACGGCTTGGCGGCCTGTTCGGCCAGCCAGTCGGGATCATTCCTCAGGTCGCCGGCCCGATCGAGCGGATTGCCGGCGAAGGTGTTGTGATGGGCCATGCGGGTTTGTAGCTCTTGATTCCAACCGCCGCACCCGTCATATCTTCGCTTGGAGATCGCGGGCGAAGGTTTCGCCAATCTGGTCAGGGCCGGAAGGCAGCAGCCACAACGAATTCCCCTTCGGGTCGCGGTCTCTACCTCCTCTTTTTTGCGCTACCGCTCGCCGCACGGCGGCTCGCTGCTACAGCGCGTTGGTGCGTCACGTCTCCTCCCCACCTGTGGGGAGGGGGACCGCGAAGCGGTGGAGGGGCTCTTGCAATCCCACAGACGCCGGAATGCGGTAAAAACCCCCTCCGTCACGACGCGAAGACGCGCCGCGCTACTCCCCGCAAAGCAGGGAGGCGACTCGTTGAGAATCGCTTCTTCCCGCCCCTCACCCGCTGTAAGACTTCCTCCCATGACGGACAGCGACACGAATCTCGACGGCCCGCCCTGGGAAGAGGACGACGTCGTCGAACGCGACGAAAACACCGACGACATGTTCGGGGCGCCCGCGGCGGCGCCTGAGCCGGTCGCCGCGCCTGTCGTCACCAAGCCTGCCCCGGCTGAAGTCGCGGCTCACGTCGATGACGGCGCCGCCTATCAGGTGCTGGCGCGCAAATACCGGCCGCGCACCTTCGAGGATCTGATCGGTCAGGAGGCGATGGTGCGCACCCTGACCAACGCCTTCGCCACGGGCCGCATCGCCCACGCCTTCATGCTGACGGGCGTGCGCGGCGTCGGCAAGACGACCACCGCCCGCCTTCTGGCCCGCGCCCTGAACAACGAAACCGACGTCATCGACAAGCCGTCGCTGACCCTGACCGCCCACGGCCGGCACGACGCCGCCATCATGGCCGGCCAGCATATGGACGTGATGGAGATGGACGCGGCGTCGCACACCGGCGTCAACGACATCCGCGACATTCTGGAAAGCGTCCGCTATGCGCCGGTAGAGGCGCGCTACAAAGTCTATGTGCTGGACGAGGTCCACATGCTGTCGACGCAGGCGTTCAACGCCCTGCTGAAGACGCTGGAGGAGCCGCCGCCCCACGCCAAATTCATCTTCGCCACCACCGAGATCCGCAAGGTGCCGGTGACGATCCTGAGCCGCTGCCAGCGCTTCGACCTGCGCCGGGTCGAGCCGGAAATCCTGGTCGAGCATCTGGGCCGGATCGCCGACCGCGAAGGCATGAAGATCGAGAACGACGCGCTGGCTCTGATCTCGCGCGCGGCCGAGGGGTCGGTGCGCGACGGTCTGTCGCTGCTGGACCAGGCCCTGGTTCAGGCCGAGCGCGGCGAGACGGTCAAGACCGAGACGGTGCGCGACATGCTGGGTCTGGCCGACCGCACCCAGACCATCGCCCTGTTCGAAAGCGTCATGGCCGGCCGCACGCCCGAGGCGCTGGAGAGTTTCCGCACCCTGTACGGCTTCGGCGCCGATCCGGTGCAGGTGACCAACGATCTTCTGGAACATTGCCACGCCGCCTCGGTCGCCAAGATGCTGGGTCCGAACGCGACCCGCCTGCCCAACGATCAGGCGCAGAAGCTGGCGGCGCTGGGCGCGGCCATTCCGGCGGCGACGTTGTCGCGCACCTGGCAGATGCTGCTGAAGGCGCTGGACGAGGTCCGGCGCGCGCCCAACCCGGCCGATGCGGTGGAAATGGCGATCGTGCGCCTGGCCTATGCCGCCGATCTGCCGGGACCGGAGGAGGCGCTGAAGCGGCTGCAGTCCGGTGAACCGATGGGCGGCGGCTCGGCCCCGCGTGGCGGCGGTGGTGGTGGAAGCGGCGGCGGAACTTCGGCGCAGCTGGCCGCGCGTCCGGTGATGGCGCCTGCCCTGCCCGATCCGCAGACCTTCGAACAGGTCGTCGCCCTGATCGGCGAGAAGCGCGAGGTCGGACTTCAGATGGATGTGGAGCGGTATGTGAAGCCGGTCTCGTTCAAGCCCGGCGCCATCGTTTATGAAAGCGTCCAGGGCGCGCCCATCGAACTGGCGCGCAAGCTGTCGGCCCGCCTGCGCGAATGGACCGGTCGCACCTGGCTGATCGCCGCCAATGGCCAGGGCGGGGCCGAGACGGTCATTGAGGTCCAGAAAAAGGCCCGCGCCGCCGAACGCGCTGAGGTCGAGGCCAATCCCTTCGTCCAGGCGGTGCTTCAGGCCTTCCCCGGTGCCAAGCTGGGCGAGATCAAGACCATCGCCCCGACCGTGGTCACGCCGGAAATCCCCGACTTGGTCGAGGACGACGACGAGGATTGAACAACGTCACGCGCGCTTCGGTTGTGGACTTTTTAATCAATAAGGCCTATATTGCTTTGCGAAATGGACTGGGGTTTCTCGGTCGGCGTAGGGCTCCCGGTTCGCCGGGGGCCCTTCTGCTTTCAGGGAAAGACTTTCAGCCCGTCGGCCTTCAACTTCGGCTGCAGAAGATCGAACGCCCTATTGGCCTGCAACGGACGGAGGGCCTTGAGCCCGATGGGGCGCGCCATCAAATCGGCTAGTTGAAGCCCTGACGAATTGCACTTCTTGTCGACGAAGACGGGTTCCCAGTTCAGGAAGCTGAAGTCTGGGTTTTTATAACCCCAGTTCGCTTGATTGGCCGCAATGCGTCGAAAATGCAGTTCGAGCTCTGCATCTTCCTTCTTTCCTCGGCCCTCGAAGACGACATGGATGAGCCGATCTTGCTGTTCGAGCGCGCGGAGGCGGGCAAGCAGCTTTTCCATGCAAAAGTTCAAGGCGATTTCGTAGGGATTCCACGGCTTTGCGTAGCGTTCCGCCAACCGGACCTTGTCGATAACGGCCGTTATGACGTCGATATCGGCACCAGCAACGATATTGTTGATGCGATTCAGAAATGCTTCTCGAACTGCTGAAGTGGCCTGCAAAAACGCGAAGGCCTTCTGCTGGCGCCTTATGTCGCGCTCATGCAGGACAATTTGATCGTGGCCGACGAAATCAAACTTCAGCCTCTGAAGTTGAGGCACGACTTGCTCGGCATAGACCTGTTTCGAGATCAGCACACAGCTCAGGACGAACACCGGAAAGGTCGGGTCCGGCCCTTCTAGAACGGGCGAACCACTTTCGTCGGCGAACACAATGAAGTCTGAAAAAGCCATGCTGTAAAATGACCAGCCAAGGAAGGCGGTCAATAGAACAACCACAACTCAGACGTTTGCGCGTCTGTGTCAGCTCCTATCGCGGCGCGCGCTTGGCCAGGATGCGTTGCAGGGTGCGGCGGTGCATGCCCAGGCGGCGCGCGGCTTCAGAGATGTTGAAGTCGCTCTCGGCCAGCACTTCGTGGATGCGCTCCCACTCCAGCGTCTTGAT
>NZ_DLTK01000137.1:606-763 GCF_002500885.1 Brevundimonas sp. UBA7838 | reverse complement strand
CAGATAGTCGACGGCGCCGGCCTTGACCGCCGCAACCGCCGTGGCGATGGCGCCGTAGCCGGTCACCATGACGATGCGGGCGTCCTCGCGCTTCTCACGTACCGCCTCGACGATCTTCAGCCCGTTGCCGTCCTCAAGCCGCATGTCCAGCACGGCG
>NZ_DLTK01000137.1:0-350 GCF_002500885.1 Brevundimonas sp. UBA7838 | reverse complement strand
TCCAGCACGGCGAAGGCCGGGGCCTTGTCACGCAGCAACTGCATCGCCTCGGCGACGGATTCGGCGGTCGTCACCTGAAAGCCGCGCGCCTCCAGCGCCCGCCCCATCCGGGTGCGCAGGGCTTGGTCGTCATCCAGCAGCAGCAGGGACTTGTCGGGCAGGGCGGCGATGCGGGCTTCGAGTTCTGACATGCGTTTCTCTCCTGCCGCTTCAAGTCGGGACGGGTAGCGCGCGGGTCAAGGCCAAGGTTCCGCCTGCGACGCTTCGACCCAATCGCCTCATGCCGCGACCTCCAGCGCCGGCCGCGCCCAGCGCACCGCCACGCGCGCGCCGCGGGCCGAACCCTTGGC
>NZ_DLTK01000078.1:0-3466 GCF_002500885.1 Brevundimonas sp. UBA7838 | reverse complement strand
TCCGGCCGCGCCCCCGACCGCCGCACCGACCGGACAGGGTCTGCCGCCCGCCAATACGGCCACGCCGGCCGCGCCTGCGCCGCGTCCGACGACTCCGACTGCGCCCGTCGCTGCGCCGACGACCAAGGCTCCGGCCGCGACCGGCGGATCGGCCTCGGTCCAAATCGGCGCCTTCTCCTCGACCGAGATCGCGGACCGTGAGTACGCCGCCGTCGCCGGCCGTTTCGGCTCGTTCGCCTCGGGCGCTGAAAAGCGGGTGACCGAAGTGACCTCGTCCAGCGGATCGACCCTGTACCGCACGGCCTTCTCGGGCCTGTCGCGCGAACGGGCGGTGGCCTTCTGCAATGCGCTGAAGGCGGCGGGCCGGGACTGCATCGTCCGGTGACGTCCGCCGCCATCTATGGCTGCCTGGGACATCGGCTGACGGAGGCCGAAAAGGCCTTCTTCGCCGAGGTCCGACCCTGGGGCTTCATCCTGTTCCGGCGCAATATCGACACGCCGGAACAGGTGCGGGCCCTGACGGACGAACTGCGGGCGTCCATCGGCGATCCCGACGCGCCGGTCTTGATCGACCAGGAAGGCGGTCGGGTCCAGCGGATGGGGCCGCCCCACTGGCCCAAATATCCGCCAGGTAACGCTTATCTGAAGGCGACGAACGAGCTGGCTCAGGCGCGTGAGCTGACGCGCCTGGGCGCACGTCTGATGGCGCACGATCTGCGCGAGGTCGGGGTGACCGTTGATCTGCTGCCGGTGCTGGACGTACCGGTCCCCGGCGCCCACGACATCATCGGCGACCGGGCCTATGGCGTCGATCCCGAGACGGTCGCCGTGTTGGGCCGGGCGGCGGCGGAGGGACTGCTGGCGGGCGGGGTTCTGCCCTGCATCAAACATATGCCGGGCCATGGCCGCGCCTTTGCAGACACGCATAACGATCTGCCGACGGTTCACGCCGATCTGGACACGCTGGACGCCTGGGACTTTGCGCCATTCAAGGCCCTGTCGGATATGCCGATCGGCATGACGGCGCACATCGTCTTCACCGCGATCGATCGCAAACATCCGGCGACGCAGTCCAAGAAGGCCATTCGCCTGATCCGCGAGCGCTTGGGATTCGGCGGTCTGCTGCTGTCCGACGATCTGGTGATGAACGCCCTTTCGGGCTCGCTGACCCAGCGCGCTCACAAGGCGCTGAAGGCGGGGTGCGATCTCGTCGTCCACTGGAACGGCGACATGGACGAAATGCGCCAGGTCGCCGAGGGCGTCGGATCGCTGAAGGGCGGGGCGCGCCGCCGGGCGGAAGCCGCGCTGGCCCGGATTGTGCGGACGCCCGAGCCGCTCGATCCCGTCGCGGGGCACGATCGCTTCTTCAAGGCCATGGGCGGTCGGATGGCCGCCGCCAAGGGGCCGGACGTGGGTGAGGCGCAGGCCTAAAGACCTATGACGGAGTCTTTCCAGCCCAATCTGGATTTCAACGCCGAGGAGGTCGAGGAGCGCGAGGCCTTCGTCGTCGATCTGGAAGGCTATGAGGGACCGCTGCACGTCTTGCTGGCCCTGGCGCGAAACCAGAAGGTCGATCTGCTGAAGCTGTCGATCACCCAGCTGGCGGAACAGTATCTGGCCTTCGTGCATGAGGCGCGCAGGCGCAACTTCGCCCTGGCGGCCGACTATCTGGTGATGGCGTCGTGGCTGGCTTATCTGAAGTCGCGCCTACTGTTGCCGCGCACCGACAAGGGCAAGGCCGAAGAGCCGCCGGCTGAGGAAATGGCCGCCGCCCTGGCGTTCCGGCTGCAGAAGCTGGAGGCGATGCGAAAGGCCGTCGAACAGCTGATGGCACGGCCCCAGCTGAAGCGCGACGTCTTCACGCGCGGCGATCCCGAGGCGACGGTGATCGTGCCCTCGGATCGCATCGACGCCAGCCTCTACGAACTGATGAGCGCCTATGTCGTCCAGCGTCGGCGCGAGGAGGCGCGGCGCTATGCCCCCGGCCAGCGGGTCGAGGCCTTTCCATTGGAAGCCGCCCGCGACTGGCTGCGCGAAATCATGCCGAAGCTGGCCGACTGGACGCCGCTGGAACAGGTGGCGCCCCATCGCGAGGACGAGGAGGGGCCCAGCCAGGCCAGCTTTACGGCCTCGACCCTCTCGGCCAGTCTGGAGCTGGTGAAGGAGGGGGCGATGGACATCCGGCAGAGCGAGGCGTTTGCGGACCTGTATCTGAAACGTCGGGGACCGGGTCAGCCGCTGGAGCTGACGCCGTGAGCGACCTGTCGTTCCAGCCCGACGAGGCCGAGATCGAACGGCGGGTCGAGGCTCTGCTGTTCGCCGCCGCCGGGCCGCTGACAGCGGCCGAGATCGCCGCGCGCCTGCCCGAGAACTGCAATGTCGCCCGCGCCATATCGGGTCTGCGCGCCCGCTATGAGGGGCGGGGGGTCGAATTGGAATGCGTCGCCGACCGCTGGCGCTTTCGCACCGCGCCGGACCTGGCCTTCATGATGACGCAGGAGCGCGAGGAGCCGCGCCGTCTGTCCAAGGCCGCGTTGGAGACGCTGGCGATCATCGCCTATCACCAGCCCGTCACCCGCGCCGAGATCGAGAGCGTGCGCGGCGTCAGCATCTCCAAGGGCACGCTGGACCTGTTGCTGGAGATGGGGTTCGTGCGGCTGCGCGGACGCAGGCGCACGCCGGGGCGGCCCGTCACCTATGCGACGACCGACCGGTTTCTGGAGCATTTCGGCCTGGCGACCCTGTACGATCTGCCGGGCGTCCAAGAGATGAAGGCGGCGGGCCTGTTGGACCTGTCGCTGCCGGTCGGATTCGAGGTGCCGGATCCCAGCCGCGCCTCCGAGGCGGACGACGAGGACGGCACTCTGCCGTTGGACGACGAGGCGCCCGAGTTCGCCCAGGATTTCGTCGGCGAACGCGGCGGACCTGGATGATGTTCACGACGTCTTAGTCTGCGCACCTTAAGCCAGGCCGTATGAGTGGCGTGACATCGAAGACGGGTTGGCGGGCGTGGAGCACGTTCAGGATCGCGTTGATCCTGATGCTGTCGTCCATCATCGGCATGGCTGGGGTTCTGGCGATCGTCAGCCGCGGCATTGACGCCCATCAGGCGCGCAAGGAAGAAGGTCTGGTGCGGCTGCGTCTGACGCGCGCGCTGGAAACCATCGGCGAAAACCTGACCACCGCCTCGGTCTGGGACGAGGCCGTCGATCGGATGACGGCGGGCGATGTAGCCTGGTACGACCGCAACTTCGGCGCCTTCTACGCCGCGCAACACAAGCACCAGTTCACCCTGGGTTATGACGGGACCGGGCGGCTGTTTCGCATCAGCACGCTGGGCCGACCGGCCGAGACGCAGGTCGGCGAGCCATTCGGTCAGGCGGCCCGGCCGCTGATCGACGCGCTCCGGGCCGAGGCCGCCGGGCGCGACCGATCGGTCACCGCGGATGCCGGGGTGCGGCTGAAG
>NZ_DLTK01000139.1:0-31840 GCF_002500885.1 Brevundimonas sp. UBA7838 | reverse complement strand
TGGCGCGCGCCGCAGCCGGTCGCGGCATGGCAGGGCGTTCGGGATGCGACGCGGATCGGTGCGGACTGCACCCAGGCGATCGGGCGACGCTCGATCCTGGGCGGCGGCGGCGGGATCGTCGTCGGGTCCGAGGACTGTCTGTATCTGAACATCTATGCGCCGGGCGGAGAGGCGGCCGAGGCGCGGCCGGTGATGGTCTATATCCCGGGCGGCGCCTTCACCGTGGGGGCGGGCGCCAACTACGATCCCTCGAAACTGGCGCGCGAGCAGGGTCGGGTGGTCGTGACGATGAATTATCGGCTCGGCGCGCTGGGCTGGCTGGCGCATCCGGGGTTTCAGGCGACTGGCGAAGGCTTCGGCGGCAACTTCGGCCTGATGGATCAGCAGGCGGCGCTGAAATGGGTGCATCGGAACATTGCGGCCTTCGGCGGCGACCCGGGCGATGTCACCCTGTTCGCCGAGAGCGCCGGGGCCTGGACGGCCTGTTACCTGATGGCGTCGCCGCATTCGGAGGGCCTGTATCAACGGGTCATCATGCAGAGCGGCGGATGCCTGGAGCCGTCGTCCCTGGTCAGAGCGCAGGACGCGGCCCAGTCGGGGCCGATGTTCGCCGAAAGGCTGGGCTGCACCGGCGAGGATCAGATCGCTTGCCTGAAGGCGTTGCCGGCCTGGCGGCTGTCGCGGGCGGCGTCATTGAGAGCGGGCATCAACGGGCCGGGATCGTGGGGACCGGTGCACACCGACGCCACCGTGCCGGAAAGCCCGGCGGTCGCGATCCGCGAAGGGCGGTTCACACGCGTGCCCGTCCTCGTCGGGACGAACCTCGATGAGGGGCGGCTGTTCGCCAACGAGGTGCAGGACATGGATCGCTATCAGAAGGAGACGATCTGGATGTACGGCGATCAGGGCGAGCGGGTGTTGGCGCGCTATCCGGTGGGTGAGGACGGGCCCGCCTATGCCATCGCTGCCAATTTCACGGACCAGAGGTTCGCCTGTCCGTCACAGGCCTTGCGACGCCTTTTGGCCCAGCATGTGCCGGTGTGGGGCTATGAGTTCGCCGATCGCGCGGCGCCGTTCATGCTGCCCGACTGGATCGTCGGTCTGGACCTGGGCGCCTATCACGCCAGCGAGCTGGCCTATGTGTTTGGAACGCGCTGGGTGTTCGCAGATCCCAAACGGTTTACGCCGGAGCAGAAGGCGCTGTCGGATCGGATGCAAAGGCTGTGGGCGACGTTCGGCCGTTCTGCCTTCGCCGCCGAATGGCCCCGCGTCGAGGGTGCGGGGCCGGTGCGGGTGTTCAAGCCGGAGGGCGATGTCATGGACGACGGCTTCTTCGAGCGTCACCACTGCGACTTCTGGGATGGGACGCCGTTCGGCGCCGTCCACTAGATAAAGCGGACGGTGACGCCCGGCTTGACCTTGTCGGCCAGCATCCAGGCGTCCCAGTTGGTCAGGCGCACGCAGCCGTGCGAGGCCGTCTTGCCGACCAGATGCGGGTCCGGCGTGCCGTGGATGCCGTAACTGGGCTTGTTCAGATCGATCCAAACGACGCCCACTGGGTTGTTCGGACCGGGTTTGACGACGACCTTCTTCTTGCCGTCGCCATAGCTGAGTTTCGACGGGTCGTAGGTGTAGTCCGGGTTTCGCGCCACGCCGTTGACCTTGACCGTGCCAGTCGGCGTCGGGTTGTCGCCGCTGCCGATGGTGGCGGGGAAGTAGGCGATCAGCTTGCCGTCGGCGTCGAACGCCTTGACCGAACCTTCGCTCTTGTCGACGTCGATGTGGTCCACGTCGGCGGCCAAGGGCGCGGTGTTGACGGCGGGGACAAGCAGGCCCTGGCCCACGCGATTGAAGTCGGCCCCGGGGTTCATGGCGCGCAGCAAGGCCTCGGTGACGTGGAAGCGCTCGGCCAAGGCCTCGACGATATTGGCGTAGCCCATTTGGGCCGCCTGACCTTGAGCCTCCAACTCCGTGGGAACGACGCCGAGGTAGGGTCCGGCGATGTCCTGCTGGGTGAGGGTGTAGGTGGTGGTCACCGCGCCCGGTCCGGCGGCGGCGCGCAGTCTTCCCATCACGTCGGCGTTCAACTCGCCGTTCACCGTCATGCCGTTCGCTTCCTGAAACGCCGAGATCGCCTGGCGCATGTTCGACCCCGCCAGGCCGTCGATCGCGCCGGGCGAGAAGCGGGCGCGTTCCAGAAGAACCTGGGCGCGGATCAGGGCGGGCTGCGGCTGCTGCTGGGCGGCATTCGGGGTGGCCGGCTGGCCCTCTTGTGCGGCCGGCGGCGGCGCATAGGCGGTGTTTTCGATGGCGTCTCGGGAGAGCGGGCCGGTTTGGCCCACTTGCGCGGCCTCGGCCGTCTGCGCCGCTGGGGCGGCTGTGTTCTCTTCCTTCGGCGAACAGGCGCCCAGAGCGAGAACAGCGAATGCGGCGAGGTAGGCGGGACGATTCATCAGAGACTTTCGAGACGGTGAGTGCAGGCGGTCGGTGTTCAGTTGGGTTCGCCGGTCGCGGGGTCGGTTTCGGTTTCGCCGGAGTTGGACGAATCCTTTGAACCCTTGGGCTCGGTCGCCGGGCGCGGCGGCTGGCCGTCGGCGTCCGGCCGCAGGTTCTCGTTCTCGACGGCTTTGCTGTCAGGGCGTTGATCGGTCATGGTCTTCTCCTTGGGTCACTCAAACGCACCAGAGCGACCGCGGCTCCGTCAACGCGCGTTCACCATGCCGGTGAACCCTGATGAAACGCGCATAGGGCAGGGTGCGATGTGGAATGGACCTTGCTGCACAGGGCCCTAAGAGGATGCGTATGGCCGGAATGCTGCAGGTCGAGATCATGGACGCGGCGGCGATGGATGCCGCCGCCGTCGCCCTGTGGCGTGCGTGGACGGCTGGCAATCCCGTTCTGGCCAGCCCCTATTTCCGCTGGGACTATGCCGAGATCGCTTCGCGAGTCTGCCCCGGCGCGGCGATCGCCGTGTTCCGACGGGACGGTGAGATCGTCGGCTTCTTCCCGCATCAGCGACGCGGCGGAGCGGTGCAGCCGCTGGGCGCGCCCATGAACGACTATCACGGCGTGATCGCCCCGGCGGACGAGACGATCACGCTGGAGGAGGTGGCGCGGCTGTTGAACGCCAAGCGGCTGAACGTGCCCGGGTGGATCGGCGCGGGCGAAACCGGCCAGGCGCGTGAGACCGTGCAGGTGGCCATGCCCGAGGCGGGCTATGACGACTGGTACGCCGAGCGTCGCAAGACTTTCGGCAAATACTTCAAGGACAAGGAGCGTGCGCGCCGCAGCCTGGAGGCCGAACTGGGGCCGATCCGGGTGGAGCGGGGTCTCAGAGATCCGGCGCTGCTGGATCATCTGATCGCGCTGAAGGCGGCGCAGTATCGGCGCTCGGGCCTGCATGACATCTTCGCCTGCGGATGGACGCGGGATCTGCTGCACGCTCTGATGAGCGAGGCGCGAGAAGGCTTCGGCGCTTCGATGGCGGCCATGCATGCAGGCGACAAGCTGGTGGCGATCGAGTTCTCGCTGCACGCCGGGCGGCATTACCATTTCTGGTTCCCTGCCTATGAGCCGACGCTTGCGCGGTGCTCGCCGGGCATCCTGCTCAGCATGGACACGATGCGGCTGGCGGCGGCCGAGGGCTTCCGGGTGTTCGACTTCGGCTTCGAGGGCGAGACCTACAAGAAGTATTTCGTCAACGCGCGCCAGACGGTGCGCGAAGCCGTGGTGATGCAGCCGGGCGTGACCCAGGCGCTGGGCGACATCACGGTCGCGGCGCTGAACAGGGCGGGCGGACGCGGCGAGGCGGTGCGGGCGTCCCTGCGTCGGCGCTGGGCCACGATCGAAGCTTGCGAGGCGACGCCGGTCGGGCGGCTGAGGGGCGCGGCGGTCGCCGCACGGTCGGCTGTCCAGAAGGCGGCTGCGAAGAAGAAGACGCCGGCGCGCGTCGCCCACGTTTGAGGACATCGGCATGACCCAACGCCGCACACGCTATCCGGGCCCGATCGCCGAGGCCAAGACCCACGCTCACACCCTGATCGAGCAAGGATTCGCCGAGGACGCGGCGCTGGCCGCCGTGCTGGATCGCTATCCGGCCGAGCTGTTCGACATCAACCTGTATGACTACGACGAGGAGGGGCAGGTGTCCTTGCGCACCGGCGCGCGCGGGCGGCTGTCAGGTGAGGAGCTGCTGGAGGCGATCAAACAGGGTCGGCTGTGGGTCAATCTGCGCGGGGTCGAGACTGGCTGGCCCGAGCTGTGGGTGGCGGCGATGAAGGATTTCGCGGCGATCCAGGCGACCTACCCGGGGATGCGGGCGGTGCGGAACGCGGGGCAGCTGATCCTGTCGTCGCCCAAGGCGCGCGTGCCCTATCATTTCGACGCGGCGGGCGTGGTGTTGTTTCACCTGCGTGGGCGCAAGCGGCTGTTCGTCTATCCCGGCGATGAGGGCCATCTGCCCGAGCGAAACATGGAACAGGTGGTCGCGCGCCAGACGACCGAAGAGCTGCCTTACACGCTGGCGTTCGAACAGGACGCGCAGGTCATGGATCTGGAGCCAGGCCGCGCCCTGACCTGGCCCCTGTATGCGCCGCACCGGGTGGAGAATCTGGACCGCTTCTGCGTCAGCCTGTCGATGGATTTCCAGACCTGGCCGTCGCGGTTCCGCAACGGCGCGCTGTTCACCAATGCGGTGATCCGCAGCCGAGGCGGGCGGCCGCGCTTCACCGACGGCATGACGACGCCGGAGCTGGCGGCGCGCTGGGCCGCGTCGCTGGCGCTGAAGAAGGCGGGCGCGATGAAGAGCAAGATCGCCAACTTGGAGCGCGACTTCGAGCCGGAGATCGGCGCGGCTGACGGCGCGGGCGCGCTGAACGCGACGTCATAAGCTCGGGGCGTTAATTCGAGTTCATGACCTCGAGTTAAAATGACTTGGGCGCGGGCGGCGCGCACCTTCTCCTCACATTCGGGAAGGGAAAACCGCTCATGAAAACCGCACTGATCGCCGCCGCCGCCGTCGCCACCCTGACCGGGTTTGTCGCGGCGCCCGCTTCGGCCGCCGAGGTCGAGATCCGCAACGCCGTCGCCCGCGTGGTGGTCATCGTCGAGGATCGTCAGGATATCGGCGTCGAGGTCACGCAAGGCCAGACGCGCTTGCCGGCCATCCAGGTTCGCCGCGAAGGCAACGACGTCAAGATCGACGGCGGCCTGCGACGTAACGGCATGTGGGGCGGCAACAGCGCCATTCGCGGCTGCAACTCCGGCCGCAGCGATGCGGGCCAGCCGGGGCAGGGCGCGACCGTCGAGGTGCGCGACCTGGGCCGCATCCGTCTGGAAGACGCGCCCTTGATCGTCGTGCGCACGCCGCGCGTCGTGGATGTCAGCGCCAGCGGCGCGGTCTTCGGCTCGGTCGGACGCGGCGCGCGATCGGTCGAGTTGGACAATGGCGGCTGCGGCAACTGGAACGTGGCCAATGTGGACGGCGATCTGGAACTGGGACTCGGCGGCTCGGGCGCGATCCGCGCGGGCACGTCTCGATCGCTGAACGCCAGCGTCGGCGGGTCTGGCTCCATCTCGGCCGGAGCGACCGGAGCCCTGAAGGCGGCTGTCGGCGGATCGGGCAATGTCGAGGTGGCCAGCACCGGAGGACGCAGCGAACTGTCCATCGGCGGCTCGGGCGGTGTGAATGTGCGGCAGGGCCGAATGGACAAGCTGTCGGTCGCCATCGGCGGTTCCGGCGATGTGCGCTACGGCGGCGCAACGCGCGATCTGGACGTGGCGATCGCCGGATCGGGCAGCGTCCGCGTCGCCTCGGCCACGGGATCGGTCTCTCGCTCCGTCGTCGGATCGGGAACTCTGCAGATCGGGCGGTAAGACCCGAGCGACGAGAAGGCCCCCGGTCGTGGAACCCCGGGGGTCTTTTCCGGCCAAACAAAAAGCCCCGGCGGATTGCTCCGCCGGGGCTCTTCGCATGGATCAGGTCCGAGACGCTTAGAAGACGCTCAGGACGCTGGAGATGGCCGAGACGCCCAGGTTGGCGCCGGCGCGGTCACGCGCTTGCAGACCGCCGCCGAACGAATAGCGCAGGCCGACCGACCAGGTGTCGACGTCCAGCGAATCGATGTCGGCGCGGGTGTAGGCGGCGCCCAGCGAGAACGGGGTGTTCTCGAACTCGTATTCGGCGCCCACGCCGTAGGTCCAGGCGTCGGTGTCGCCGCCCGAGAAGTCGACGTTGTTGTAGGCGACGCCGGCGTTCAGGCGCAGGTTCGGCATGACATAGAAGGCGGCGTCGGCGCCGACGGTCCAGATGTCGGCGTCCACGTTGTCGGCGGTCGTGTAGGCGATTTGGCCGGTCAGGGTGGCGTTCGACAGATACTTCTGCGCTTCAGCGCCGACCGTCCAGATCGGCTCGTTGCCGCTGCCGATGCCGTTGGCGGCGACGAAGGCGCCGGCGCGGACGTCGGAGGACCACATCTTGGTCAGGTGAGCGGCGGCGGCGCCGGTGACGTCTTCCTCGCCAAAGGCCCTGGTGTAGTCGATCGCGCCGTTCAGCGTCACGGTCCAGTTCTGGGCCGGCAGGGCGACCGAGCCGTCAACGGTCCAGACGTCGGCGTCGACGTCGTCGCCGGCGACTTCGATCGACGGGTTGGAATAGGTCACGCCGACCGAACCGATGGCGTCTTGGGCGAAGGCCGGGGCGGCGAACAGGGCGGCGGCGGCCGTGGCGAGGAGGATCGTCTTCATTTTTCTTTTGTCCTTAGCAGTCTGCACCCGGATGGGGGTCCGGGGAGGGGCGCTGCTATCAGCCTAGGACGAAGCGGAGCAATAAACCGACGTTCGATTGGCTTGGGATGGCAAGGTTGTTGCGCAGCAGCCACGCGTTGCGGCCAGAATGTGTCACGACTTGGCGATCTGTGGGGCAAGTCGTTAATCGCGCGCCGCAGCCGCGCTCATCCACTATAAAGAGGGCGTGCAACGCGCCGACGTCGCCGCCGAATGTGTCGTCGCGCCGTGCGCAGCCCTCGGGGAAGACCGCGTCGAAATCCTGTCTCAGCCCGGGTTTGCGCGCTTGACGAAATCAGAATCGATAGGCATAAGCCACCACTCTTGTTGGACCGGCTGTGCAGTTCGCTGCAAACGCGGTTCGCAAGAACGACCTAAGTCACTGTTCTTTGCAGCTTCTTGGGATATCAACGGCCTTCGCGGGCGACTGCGTGGGCCGATCGTTTTTGCGGATTTGCGTTCCCTGAGGGCTTTTTGCCCGAAGGCCTTCGGTCTTTGAAATGGTTCACAGGGACGCGGTCCTCCGACCGCATTGGAAGTAAGCACCGATATGGATCAAAGCATCCGCATCAGGCTCAAGGCCTTTGATCACCGCGTCCTCGATTTTTCGACGCGCGAGATCGTTAATACCGCCAAGCGCACCGGCGCGACCGTTCGCGGTCCGATTCCGCTGCCGACCCTGATCGAGAAGTTCACCGTGAACCGCTCTCCGCACGTCGATAAGAAGTCGCGTGAGCAGTTTGAAATCCGCACGCACAAACGCGTGCTCGACATCGTCGACCCCACCCCGCAGACCGTGGACGCGCTCATGAAGCTCGACCTGTCCGCCGGCGTGGACGTCGAGATCAAGATTTAAAGTAGAAAGAGGCGGGATCCGATGCGCACGGGCGTGATCGCCAAGAAGCTGGGCATGACCCGCGTGTTCGCCGATGACGGCGCGCACGTACCGGTCACTGTGCTGCAGCTCGACGGCTGCCAAGTCGTCGGCCAACGTACCCAGGAGCGTGACGGCTACGTCGCTCTCCAGCTGGGCGCTGGCACGAAGAAGGCTAAGAACACCAACAAGGCTCAACGCGAGACCTTCGCCAAGGCGGAAGTCGAACCGAAAGCCTATGTGACCGAGTTCCGCGTCGATGCGGACGGTCTGCTGGACGTGGGCGCCGAACTGTCGGCCGAACACTTCCTGGTGGGCCAGAAGGTCGACATCCAGGGCGAGACCATCGGTAAGGGTTTCGCCGGCGCCATGAAGCGCTGGAACTTCGGCGGCCTTCGCGCCACCCACGGCGTTTCGGTCTCGCACCGTTCGCACGGTTCGACGGGTAACCGTCAGGACCCGGGTCGCACGTTCCCCGGCAAGAAGATGGCCGGCCACTACGGCACCGAGACCGTCACCACCCAGAACCTGACCGTCGTCCGCGTGGACGCCGAGCGTGGCCTGATCCTGATCAAGGGCGCTGTCCCCGGTCACGACGGCAGCTACGTCAAGGTTCGCGACGCCATCAAGAAGGCTCGCCCGGCTGACGCTCCTTTCCCCGGCGCGCTGAAGTCGAGCAAGTCTGCTGCTCAACCCGCCTCGACCCCGGCTGAAGAAGCCCCCGTCGAAGCGACCGAAGGCGGTGAAGCGTAATGAAACTCTCTGTCATCCAACTCGACGGCAAGGCTGCTGGCGACGTGGAACTGTCGGACGCCGTCTTCGGCATCTCCGATATCCGCGGCGACATCCTGGCCCGCACCGTCAACTGGCAACTGGCCAAGCGCCGCGCCGGTACGCACAAGGTCCAAACCCGCAACGAGAACTCTCGTACGGGTAAGAAGATGTACAAGCAAAAGGGCACCGGCGGCGCTCGTCACGGTTCGCGCCGTGCACCGCAGTTCGTCGGCGGTTCGCGCGCCTTCGGCCCGATCGTTCGCGATCACGGCTTCTCGCTGCCGAAGAAGATCCGCGCGCTGGCTCTGCGTCACGCCCTGTCCTCCAAGGCCAAGTCGGGCGACCTGATCGTGGTCGACACCGTCTCGGTCAAGGAAGCCAAGACCGCTTCGCTGCGCGAAACGCTCGGCAAGCTGGGCTGGACCAAGGCTCTGATCATCGCGGGTCCCGAAGTCGATACGAACTTCGGCCTGGCCGCACGCAACATCCCGCACATCGACGTGCTGCCGAACGCCGGCCTGAACGTCTATGACATCCTGCGGGCTGACAAGCTGGTGCTGACGAAGGCCGCCATTGAGGCCATCGAAGCCCGCTTCAGCGATAAGGAAGCCGCGTAATGGCCGCTCAACCTACCGCCAAGCACTACGACACCATCCTGGCTCCGGTGATCACCGAAAAGGCCACGATCCTGTCCGAGCAGAACAAGGTCGTCTTCCGCGTCGCCGACACAGCGACCAAGGACGAGATCGCCGCTGCGGTCGAAAGCCTGTTCAAAGTCAACGTCCTGAAGGTCAACACCCTGGTTCAAAAGGGCAAGACCAAGCGCTTCCGGGGTATCCTGGGTCGCCGGGTCGACATCAAAAAAGCGATCGTGACGCTGGCTGACGGCCAGTCGATCGACGTCACCACGGGGCTCTGATCAGATGGCCTTGAAACATTATAATCCGACCTCGCCGGGCCGTCGCGCCCTCGTGCTGGTTGACCGTTCGGAACTCCACAAGGGCCGTCCGGAAAAGTCGCTGACCGAAGGCCTGACCAAGTCGGGCGGGCGCGGGCAGGGCGGTCGCATCGCGGTCCGCTTCCGCGGCGGCGGCGCTAAGACCCTGTACCGCAAGATCGACTTCAAGCGTCGTAAGTGGGACATGGTCGGCACGGTCGAGCGTCTGGAGTACGATCCGAACCGCACGGCCTTCATCGCTCTCGTGACATACGAGGACGGCGAGAAGACCTACATCATCGCGCCGCAACGCCTTAAGGCGGGCGACACGATCGTCGCGGGCGAAAAGACCGACGTGAAGCCGGGCAACGCCATGCCGCTGCGTTCGATGCCGGTGGGTACGATCATCCACAACATCGAAATGAAGCCGGGCAAGGGCGCTCAGCTGGCCCGTTCGGCCGGCGCCTACGCCCAGCTGGTCGGTCGCGATCAGGGCTATGCCCAGATCCGTCTCGGCTCGGGCGAACTGCGTATGGTCCTGGACGGCTGCATCGCCACGGTGGGCGCGGTTTCGAACCCCGACCACATGAACCAGAACCTGGGCAAGGCCGGTCGTAAGCGTCACATGGGCTGGCGTCCGCACGTTCGCGGCGTCGCCATGAACCCGATCGACCACCCGCATGGTGGTGGTGAAGGCCGGACCTCTGGTGGTCGTACCCCCGTCACGCCGTGGGGTAAGGACACCAAGGGCACTCGTACCCGCAAGAACAAGGCTACGGACAAGTACATCATCCGTACCCGCCACGTTAAGAAGGCTCGCTAAGAATGGCCCGCTCCTCCTGGAAAGGCCCGTTTGTCGACGGGTATCTGCTCAAGAAGGCCGACGCCGTTCAATCGTCGGGCCGCAAGGACGTGATCAAGACCTGGTCGCGCCGCTCCACCATCCTGCCGCAGTTCGTCGGTCTGACGTTCGGCGTCCATAACGGTCAGAAGCACGTGCCCGTGTCGGTCTCGGAAGAGATGGTCGGCATGAAGCTCGGCGAGTTCGCCCCGACCCGGAACTTCCCGGGTCACGCGGCGGACAAGAAGGCCAAAAGGAAGTAACCGATGGCCCAGACAAAAAACGAGCGTCGGGTCGCCCCGACCGAGGCCCGCGCCAAGCTGGTCAACGTGCGTATCAGCCCGCAAAAGCTGAACCTGGTCGCCGCTTCGATCCGCGGCATGCCGGTCCAGAAGGCGCTGAACGAGCTGGAATTCAGCCGTAAGCGCATCGCTGGCGACGTCCGCAAGGTCCTGTATTCGGCAATCTCGAACGCCGAGAACAACCACAACCTCGACATCGACAATCTGGTCGTCGCCGAGGCCTTCGTGGGCAAGAACCTGGTGATGAAGCGTTTCGCGAGCCGTGCTCGCGGTCGTTCGTCGCGCATCCTGAAACCGTTCAGCGAGATCACCATCGTGGTCCGTGAAGCCGGCGAGGCCGCCTGATGGGACAGAAAATCAATCCGGTCGGTCTGCGCCTCGGCGTGAACCGCACGTGGGACAGCCGCTGGTTCGCCGCCGGCGCCGACTATTCCCGCCTGTTGCACCAGGACCTGAAGCTGCGCGAGTGGCTGCGGGAACGCCTGGCCGCCGCCGGCGTGTCGCGCATCATCATCGAGCGCCCGCACAAGAAGTGCCGCATCACCATCTACGCCGCCCGTCCGGGCGTCGTGATCGGCAAGAAGGGCGCTGATATCGAGAAGCTCCGCAAGGACATCTCGGCGCGCACCGAGGGTGAAGTTCACCTGAACATCATCGAAGTCCGCAAGCCGGAAACCGATGCGCAACTGATCGCCGAGAACATCGCGCAGCAGTTGGAGCGCCGCGTGGCCTTCCGTCGCGCCATGAAGCGTTCGATGCAGTCGGCCATGCGTCTGGGCGCCAAGGGCATTCGTATGAATGTCTCGGGTCGTCTGGGCGGCGCCGAAATCGCACGTATGGAATGGTACCGCGAAGGTCGCGTGCCGCTTCACACCCTGCGCGCCGACATCGACTATGGTTTCTACGAAGCCAAGACGACCTACGGCATCATCGGCGTGAAGGTCTGGGTCTTTAAGGGTGAAGTGCTGGAGCACGATCCCATGGCGCAGGACAAGCGTTGGGCCCAGGAAGCTTCGGGTCCTTCCTCGAACGAAGGCCGCGAACGCGGCGGCCCCCGTGGCGACCGCGGTCCGCGTCGCGACCGGGGACGTGAGAACTAAGTCATGTTGCAACCGAAGAAGACCAAATACCGCAAGGCCTTCAAGGGCCGGATCCATGGCTCGGCCAAGGGCGGTTTCTCGCTGAACTTCGGGTCGTATGGCCTGAAGACGCTGGAGCCGGAACGCATCACCGCGCGTCAGATCGAAGCGGCTCGCCGCGCGATCACTCGCCAGATGAAGCGTCAGGGCCGCGTCTGGATCCGCGTCTTCCCTGACCTGCCCGTCACGGGCAAGCCGGCCGAAGTCCGGATGGGTAAGGGCAAGGGCGCCGTGGACCACTGGGCCGCGCGTTGCCACCCGGGCCGTATCCTGTTTGAAATCGACGGCGTGCCGGACGATGTCGCCCGCGAAGCACTCCGTCTCGGCGCCGCCAAGCTGCCGGTCCGCACCAAGGTCGTGACCCGTATCGACGCCGGCGTCGCGCATGTGGAGGCTGCCGCCTAATGACCAAGATCGCCGATCTGCGGTCGCAAACGACCGACCAACTGTCCGATGAGCTGCTGAAGCTCAAGAAGGAACAGTTCAACCTGCGCTTCCAGGCGGCCACCGGCCAAATGGAAAAGACTCACCGCGTTGGTGAAGTCCGCAAAGACATCGCTCGCATCTCGACGCTTCTGCGCGAGAAGCGTGCGGCCTCGTAAGGAAACGAATATGCCCAAGCGAATTCTTGAAGGCGTGGTCGTGTCCGACAAGGGCGAGAAGACTGTCGTTGTGAAGGTGGAGCGCACCCTGCTTCACCCGCTTCTGAAGAAGACCGTCCGGTCGTCCAAGAAGTACCACGCGCACGACGAAGCCAACGCGCTCAAGGTCGGCGACATCGCTCGCATCGTCGAGTGCGCCCCCAAGTCTAAACTGAAGCGCTGGGAAGTCCTTTCCAACGCCTCCGCCTCGTAATCAGAAGGATCTGATCTTATGATCCAGATGCAAACTAACCTGGAAGTGGCCGATAATTCGGGCGCCCGCCGGGTCATGTGCATCAAGGTGTTGGGCGGCTCTAAGCGCCGCTACGCCTCGATCGGCGACACAATCGTCGCCTCCGTGAAGGAAGCCATCCCGCGCGGCCGTGTGAAGAAGGGCGACGTCGTTCGCGCCATCGTCGTGCGCACCGCCAAGGACATCCAACGCAAGGACGGCTCGGTCATCCGCTTTGACAAGTCGGCCGCCGTCATCGTCAACAAGCAGAACGAGCCTGTCGGCACGCGGATCTTCGGCCCGGTTCCTCGCGAACTGCGCGCCAAGAACCACATGAAGATCATCTCGCTGGCTCCGGAGGTCCTGTAATATGGCCGCCAAGATCAAGAAGGGCGACCGCGTCGTCGTCCTCACCGGCAAGGACAAGGGCCGCACGGGCAACGTGCTGAAGGTCCTGCCCACCGAAAACCGCGTCCTCGTCGAAGGCGTCAACATGGTTCAGCGCCACACGCGCCCGAGCCAGGCTGACCCGCAGGGCGGCATCAAGAACAAGGAAGCCTCGCTTCACCTGTCGAACGTCGCGATCGCCGACGCCAACGGCAAGGCAACCCGCGTCGGCTTCAAGATCGATGGGGACAAGAAGGTCCGCATCGCCAAGACGACGGGAGACGTCATCTGATGGCTACCGAAAAGTACACCCCGCGCCTCAAGGACGAGTATCACGCTCGCATCCGCCAGGTGATGAAAGAAAAGTTCGGCTACACGAACGAAATGCAGGTGCCCAAGCTGGACAAGATCGTCCTGAACATGGGCATCGGCGAAGCCGTCGCAGACTCCAAGAAGGCGAACACCGCCCTCAAGGATCTGACCGCCATCGCCGGTCAGAAGGCCGTCGCCACCAAGGCCCGTAACTCCATCGCCGGCTTCAAGCTGCGCGAAGGCATGGTCATCGGCGGCAAGGTCACCCTGCGTGGCGACCAGATGTACGAGTTCCTGGACCGGTTCATCACGATCGCGCTGCCGCGCGTGAAGGATTTCCGTGGTCTGAAGGGTACGTCCTTCGATGGTCGCGGCAACTACGCCACGGGTCTGAAGGAGCACATCGTGTTCCCGGAGATCAACTACGACCAGATCGATCAGATGTGGGGCATGGACATTGTCGTCTGCACCACGGCCAAGACCGATGAGGAAGCCAAGGCTCTCCTCACCGAGTTCAAGTTCCCGTTCGTGAAGAACTGAGCGGGAAGGGAAGAGCACAATGGCTAAGAAAAGCGCCGTAAACCGCAATGAAGCCGTCAAGGCCCTGGTTGCGAAGTATGCCGCGAAGCGGGCCGCCCTCAAGGCGACCGCCAACGACGAAAACCTGCCGCTGGAGGAGCGCTTCGACGCGCGCCTGAAGCTGGCCGAACTGCCGCGCAACTCCGCGCCGAGCCGCATTCGCAACCGCTGCGAAGTGACGGGTCGTCCGCGGGCGTTCTACCGCAAGCTCAAGATGAGCCGGATTGCGCTGCGTGAACTGGGCAACCTGGGCCAGATTCCCGGCCTGACGAAGTCCAGCTGGTAAGGGGAGCGAACAGACATGATGATCAACGATCCCCTGAGCGACATGATCGCTCGCATCAAGAACGCGGCGACCCGCAAGCGTTCCAAGGTGCTGACCCCGGCTTCCCGTCTGCGCCAGCGCGTCCTCGACGTGCTGCAGGACGAAGGTTACATCCGCGGCTACAACCTGGTTCAGAACCCGGGTGAGTTTCCGCAGTTCGAGATCGAGCTGAAGTACTTCGACGGTCAGCCCGTCATCGCTGAGATCGCGCGCGTGTCCAAGCCAGGCCGCCGCGTCTATTCGGCGATCGGCGATCTGAAGCCGGTCAAGAACGGCCTCGGCATCTCGATCCTCTCGACTTCGAAGGGCGTCATGTCCGACGCTTCCGCCCGCGACGCTAACGTCGGCGGCGAAGTCCTCTGCAGGGTCTACTGATATGTCCCGTATTGGCAAGAAAACCATCGCCGTGCCGAAGGGCGTGACTGTCACGCTCGACGGCCAGAACGTCACCGTCAAGGGACCCAAGGGCGAGAGCGCCTGGACCGTCGCCGACGAGATCGAAGTCAAGCAGGAAGGCGACGAACTGTCGCTGACGCCGCGTTCGGACACGCCTCGCGCTCGCGCGATGTGGGGTCTGTCGCGCACCCTGGTCGACAACATGGTCGTCGGCGTCACCACGGGCTTCGAAAAGTCGCTGGAGCTGGTCGGCGTGGGTTACCGCGCCGCGATGAAGGGCGACGCCCTTTCGCTGCAACTTGGCTTCTCGCACGAAGTCGATATCGCTCCGCCGGCCGGCGTCAGCTTCGCTGTGCCGAAGCAGACCGAGATCAAGATCTCGGGCGCTGACAAGCAAGCCGTCGGTCAGATCGCCTCGGTCATCCGCAAGCTGCGTCCGCCGGAGCCCTACAAGGGCAAGGGCGTCCGTTACGCGGGCGAGAAGGTCCGTCGCAAGGAAGGCAAGAAGAAGTAAGTCATGGCTCTTTCTCTTCGACAACAAGCCAAGCGTCGCTCGGAGCGCACGCGTCGCCGCCTGAAGGCTGTCGCCAACGGTCGTCTGCGTCTGTCGGTCTACCGTTCGGACAAGAACATCTCGGCCCAGATCATCGACGACGCCCAGGGCGTGACCGTCGTGGCTGCCTCGTCGCTGGAAGGCGGCAAGGGCAAGCGCGGTTCGGACACGGCTGCGGCCGCCGCGATCGGCAAGCTGATCGCCGAACGCGCCATCGAGAAGGGCGTCAAGGACGTCGTCTTCGACCGTGGCGAGTACATCTATCATGGACGGGTGAAGGCGCTGGCGGAAGCCGCGCGTGAAGCCGGCCTGAACTTCTAAGGGACGCGACAGATGGCGCAACAACCCCAACGCGGCGGCGGCGGCAACGATCGCAACCGTCGTGACAACCGCAACGGTCCCGCTGCTGATGGTCCGGATTCCGACATCGTCGAGAAGCTGGTGCACATCAACCGCGTCGCCGCCACCGTCAAAGGCGGCCGTCGCTTCAGCTTCGCAGCCCTGATGGTCGTCGGCGACGGCAAGGGTCGCGTCGGCTTCGGTCACGGCAAGGCGCGCGAAGTGCCGGAAGCCATCCGCAAGGCGACTGAAGAAGCCAAGAAGACCATGATCCGCGTTCCGCTGCGCGAGAACCGCACGCTGCACCACGACGGCAACGGCCGTTGGGGCGCCGGCAAGATCATGATGCGCGCCGCCCCTCCCGGGACCGGCGTCATCGCGGGCGGTCCGATGCGCGCCGTGCTCGAAACCCTCGGCGTCCAGGACGTCGTGGGCAAGTCGACCGGTTCGTCGAACCCCTACAACATGATCCGCGCGACGTTCGAAGCGCTGAAGGTCCAGTCCTCGCCCCGTCAAGTCGCGTCCAAGCGCGGCAAGAAGGTCGCGGATCTGATGGGCCGCCGCAACGACGGCGCCTCGGCGCCCGAAGCCGTGGAGTCCTAAGTCATGGCTGACAAGAAAACGCTCACCGTCAAGCAGACCGGTTCGCCGATCCGCCGCAAGAACGACCAGCGCGCCACCCTGGTGGGCCTGGGTCTGAACCGCCTGGGTCGTGAATCGACCCTGGAAGACACGCCTTCGGTTCGCGGGATGATCGCCAAGGTCGCCCACTTGACCGAGATCGTCGAGAAGTAAGCCGTTTCGCCCTCTCCCGCACCCGGGGGAGGGCGTTTCTGCACTTGCGAATACCCAGAGGGTCGCCTATCAGCGGCCCTTCATTTTTTCCAAGCCGAGTCCGGACGATGTCCGGGCGCTAGCACCCGAAAGGATCAGGCACATGAAACTGAACGAAATCCGCGACAACGAAGGCGCCCACAAGAAGCGCATGCGCGTCGGCCGTGGCCCCGGTTCGGGCAAGGGCAAGACCGCTGGCCGTGGCGTCAAGGGTCAGAAGTCTCGTTCGGGCGTCGCCATCGGCGGCTTCGAAGGCGGCCAAATGCCGCTGTACATGCGTATGCCCAAGCGCGGCTTCAACAACGCCAATGCTCTGAAGCTGGCTGAAGTGAACCTGTGGCGCCTGCAAGACGCCGTCGACGCCGGCAAGCTGGACGCCAAGTCCGAACTGAAGGGCGACGCCCTGGTCGCCGCCGGCGTGATCCGTCGCGTCAAGGACGGCGTGCGACTGCTGGGCACCGGCGAGCTGAAGCAAGCACTGAACCTGGTCGTCTGGTCGGCCACTGCCGGCGCCAAGAAGGCCATCGAGGCCGCTGGCGGCTCGGTCGTCGAGCAACGCATCGAAGCCGAAGCCAAGGCCGCCGCGCGCGTCGAGAAGCGCAACGCCGCCAAGGGCAAGGCTCCGGCTCCCAAGGCGCCGCGCGGCGACGATAACAAGATCTCGGCCCGTACCAAGCGCACCGCCGCCAAAGCCTAAGTCACGCGTCGTCGCGGCGATTAGGTCGTGACCTGATTACATCTGCGACGACGAAAGAACGGAAGCGGCCCTCGCATGAGGGCCGCTTTCCGCCTATCTGACGACTCAATCAGTCGTGGGGACGCATAATGGCTTCGGCCGCAGAACAACTCGCCGCCAATATGAATATGGGCTCGTTCGCGAAAGCGACCGAGCTGCATAAACGCCTGCTGTTCACGCTGGGCGCGCTTCTGGTATATCGCATCGGCACCTATGTGCCGATCCCGGGCATCAACTCGCAGGCCTTCCTGCAGTTCTTCCAGAACCCGGACGGTCAGCGCGGCATCCTGGACATGTTCAACATGTTCTCGGGCGGCGCGGTCGAGCGTATGGCCATCTTCGCGCTGAACGTGATGCCCTATATCTCGGCCTCGATCATCGTGCAGCTGATGGGCACAGTGTATCCGCCCTGGGAGAAGCTGAAGAAGGAAGGCGGCGAAAGCGGCCGTAAGCAGCTGAATCAGTACACCCGCTATCTGACGGTGTTCCTGGCGCTGGCGCAGTCCTTCGGCATCGCGGCGGGCCTGAACAGCACGGCCGGCCTGGTCGATAACCCCGGCATCTTCTTCATCATTTCGACGGTCGTGACCCTGACCGGCGGCACCATGTTCCTGATGTGGCTGGGTGAGCAGGTGACGGCGCGCGGCGTCGGCAACGGCATCTCGCTGATCATCTTCGCCGGGATCGTGGCCGTTCTGCCGTCCACCATCGCCCGCCTGCTGGGCCTGGCCCAACAAGGTCAGATGTCGGCCTTCGCGCTGCTGTTCATCGCCATCCTGGCTGTGGCTACCGTGGTCTTCATCGTCTTCATGGAGCGCGCTCAGCGCCGTCTTTTGATCCAGTATCCGAAGCGCCAGGAAGGCAACCGCATGGCTGGGGGCGAGCGTTCGTTCCTGCCGCTGAAGGTCAACACCGCCGGCGTGATCCCGCCGATCTTCGCCTCGTCGCTGCTGATGCTGCCGACGACGGTCGCGACCATGACGGCCAACGCCGACCTGCCCAGCTGGATGAGCTGGCTGCCGCTGGTGACGGCGCAGCTGACGCACGGCCAGCCGCTGTTCATGGCGCTGTATGCCGCCCTGATCGTCTTCTTCTGCTTCTTCTACACCTCGATCACCTTCAATCCGGAAGACACGGCCGAGAACTTGCGCAAATACGGCGGCTTCCTGCCGGGCATCCGTCCGGGCAAGCGCACGGCGGAATATCTGGACTATGTCCTGACCCGCCTGACCGTGATCGGCGCCGCCTACATCACCGCGGTCTGCCTGCTGCCGGAGTTCATCGTCAGCCAGTTCGGCAACAGCCTGTACTTTGGCGGAACGTCTATCTTGATCGTCGTCTCGGTCACCATGGACACTGTGGCCCAGATCCAGTCCCAACTGCTGGCGCACCAGTACGAAGGCTTGATCAAGAAGGCCAAGCTGCGTGGTCGTGGCGGTCGCGGCGCTCCCACGTCGGTTCGCCGCTAAGTCTTAGGTTGTCAGACGCCCAGGGGAGGGCTGAAGCATGAACTTGATCCTGTTCGGACCGCCGGCGGCGGGCAAGGGCACCCAGGCCAAGCGGCTGGTGGAAGAGAAGGGCATGGTCCAGCTCTCCACCGGCGACATGCTGCGCGCGGCCATCGCTTCGGGCTCGGAGCTGGGGCTCAAGGTCAAGGACGTGCTGGCGCGCGGCGATCTGGTCACCGACGAGATCGTCATCGCGCTGATCGAGGATCGCCTGACGGAGGCCGAGGCCGCCGGCGGCGCCATCTTCGACGGCTTCCCCCGCACCGTGGCCCAGGCCGAGGCGCTGGACGAGATGCTGGCCAAGCGCGGTGTTCAGATCGACGCCGTCGTCCGCCTGAAGGTCGACGACGCGGCCCTGACCGAACGGATCGCCAAGCGCTTCGCCGAACAGGGCCGTCCAGACGACAATCCCGAATCCTTCAAGGTTCGGCTCGAGGCCTACAACCGCAACACTGCGCCGCTGCTTCCCTACTATGAAGCTCAGGGCAAGTTGACCGAAGCCGACGGCATGGGCTCGATCGAGTCCGTCGCCAAGGCGATCGACGAGGCCTTGGCCTGATTTGCGTTTTCGGGCGTTGATCGCCTGATGACCGAGTTGGACGATCCTAAACCCCAAAAGACCCGCCTGCGTCGCTGGCGCATGGCGGGCATATTCGTCGGCGTCGCCGTCGCGGAAATCGGCTTGTTCCTGTGGCTAGGACAGGTGAGGGGGCCGGCGCCGACGCCCGTGGTTGAGCCACCGCCGTTCGAGGTCGTTCTCTACGACCCGCCGCCGCCGATTTCCAACGAACCCCCGGCACCCGCGACGGGCGGCGGCGCCCCCGCTGCGCCATCCGTCATTCACACGCCGCCGCCTCCGCCCAAGGAACGCCCCCGCGAAGTTCCCGCCCCGCCTGTCAAGGCGCCGGAGCCTGCGCCCGTCGTCGGGATCGCACCGTCGCCGTCGCCGCAACCCGGCTTCGGCCAGGGCGGGCAGGGGACAGGCAGCGGATCCGGCGTCGGCTCTGGGGCCGGCCCCGGCAGCGGCTCGACCGGACCGCGTCTGGTCACCGGCCCTACCATCGGCCAGATTCGCGCCAACCATCCGCCGGGCGCCCGCAGCCGGTACGGCCGGGTCGAACTGTCCTGCGTCATTCGCCTGGACAGCCGGCTGGACGGTTGCCGCGTCGTTCAGGAGACGCCCCCCGGTCTGGGCTTCGGCGCGGCCGGCCTGCAAGTGTCGGGCTATTTCCGCTTCCAGCCGCCGACCGAAGACGGTCGACCGGTCGAGGGCCAGCGGGTCACCGTCGGCGTCGATTTCGGCCGCCCGCCACGCTGAAGCGGCGCCGCGCGGGAGCGGATGTTGACGCCCGGTGAATCATCTGTATAAGGGCGCCTTCCCGCGAAGGGCGCCACGCTCCTGGTTTGTTAACCGGAGCGTTTGTTGCGTCTGACTAACGCGTATCTGGAGAATTTCGTGGCCCGTATTGCTGGCGTCAACATCCCGACCAACAAGCGCGTAGAGATCGCGCTTCAGTATATCCATGGCATCGGCCCCGCCGCCGCCAAGGACATCACCGAGAAGGTGGGCATCGAGCCCGCCCGCCGGGTGAACCAGCTGACGGACGCCGAAGTCCTGTCGATCCGCGAAACGATCGACAAGGATCACACCGTCGAGGGCGACCTGCGCCGCGAGACGTCGATGAACATCAAGCGTCTGATGGATCTGGCCTGCTATCGCGGCCTGCGTCACCGTAAGGGCCTGCCGGTCCGCGGCCAGCGCACCCACACGAACGCCCGCACCCGCAAGGGTCCCGCCAAGCCGATCGCCGGCAAGAAGAAGTAAGACAGACACATGGCCAAGGAACCGGGTCGCGTAAAGAAGCGCGAGCGCAAGAACATCACCTCGGGCGTCGCCCACGTGAATGCTTCGTTCAACAACACCATGATCACGATCACCGATGCCCAGGGCAACGCGATCTCGTGGTCTTCGGCGGGTCACATGGGCTTCAAGGGTTCGCGTAAGTCGACTCCTTACGCCGCTCAGATGGCTGCGGAAGACGCTGGCAAGAAGGCCCAGGAACACGGCGTGAAGACGCTGGAAGTGAACGTCTCGGGCCCGGGCTCCGGCCGTGAATCGGCCCTGCGCGCGCTGCAGTCGGTCGGTCTGACGATCACGACGATCCGCGACGTCACGCCGATGCCGCACAATGGTTGCCGTCCGCCCAAGCGTCGTCGCGTCTAAGCGATAGCGTTCTAAGGCACCCCCAATCTCCGTCCGCTCCATCATGGCCTCGTCGACAAGGCCGGAGCAGGCGAAACCCGTTCGAGGGACAAAATGATCGAAAGAAACTGGCAAGAGCTGATCCGTCCCGAGAAGCCGCAGATCGAGATCGGTTCCGACGCCCAGCGCAAGGCGCGCCTGGTGGCCGAACCCCTCGAGCGTGGCTTCGGCGTGACGCTCGGCAACGCGCTCCGTCGCGTTCTGCTGTCCTCGCTGCAAGGCGCGGCCGTCACGGCCATCCAGATCGACGGCGTCGTTCATGAATTCTCGTCGCTGGAAGGCGTGCGCGAAGACGTGGTCGACATCGTCCTGAACATCAAGCAACTGGCGCTGCGCATGCACGCCGAAGGCCCCAAGCGCATGACCCTGCGCGCCACGGGCCCCGGTCCGGTGACGGCCGGCCAGATCGACGTGCCGGCGGACATCGAGGTTCTGAACCCCGACCACGTCATCTGCACGCTGGACGACGGCGCATCGGTGCGCATGGAACTGACCGTTCAGAACGGCAAGGGCTATGTCGCCGCCGAGTTGAACCGTCCGGAAGATGCGCCGATCGGCCTGATCGCCGTCGACGCCCTGTATTCGCCGGTCAAGAAGGTGGCTTACCGCGTCGAGCCGACCCGTCAGGGTCAGTCGCTGGACTACGACAAGCTGTTGCTGGAAGTCGAAACCAACGGTGCGGTCACGCCGGTTGACGCTGTGGCCTACGCCGCACGCATCCTGCAGGACCAGCTCCAGATCTTTATCACCTTCGAAGAGCCCAAGAAGGCTGTCGAGCAGTCCGACGGCAAGCCCGACCTGCCCTTCAATCCGGCGCTGCTGAAGAAGGTGGACGAGCTGGAACTGTCGGTTCGTTCGGCCAACTGCCTCAAGAACGACAACATCGTCTACATCGGCGACCTGATCCAGAAGACCGAGGGCGAAATGCTTCGCACCCCGAACTTCGGCCGCAAGTCGTTGAACGAGATCAAGGAAGTTCTCACGACGATGGGACTCAGCCTCGGCATGGACGTGCCGAACTGGCCGCCCGAAAACATCGAAGATCTGGCCAAGAAGTTCGACGACCAGATCTAAGTTCAACCCTCCGCCCGTCTCCTTTGGGAGAATGTCGGGGCGGTTAGAAGATTACGGTTCCAGGTCCGCTTGAGGATACCGGTTCCGGAGTAGGAGAGACCCAGATGCGCCACGGCGCCGCCCATCGTAAACTCGGTCGCACGAGCAGCCACCGCACCGCCATGTTCGCCAACATGGCCGCCTCGCTGATCAAGCACGAGCAGATCACCACGACCCTGCCCAAGGCGAAGGAACTGCGTCCCTTCGTCGAGAAGCTGGTCACCCTCGCCAAGAAGGGCGACCTGCACGCGCGTCGTCAGGCCATCAGCCAGGTTCGCGACGTGCCGCAAGTCGGCAAGTTGTTCGAAACGCTTGGCCCGCGCTACAGCGAGCGTAACGGCGGCTATATCCGCATCATGAAGGCCGGCTTCCGCCACGGCGACAACGCCCCGATGGCCGTCATCGAGTTCGTTGACCGCGACGTCGAAGCCAAGGGCAAGGACTCCGGTCCGGTCCTGGCCTTCGAAGGCAACGACGAAGACTAAGATTTGGTCGTTTGACCAAACGCCGGAAGGGCGGTCGGAGCGATCCGACCGCCCTTTTGCTTTGCGTGGAAAATGGACAGGAGGGGTGAATGACCGTCGCCATCGTCGATTTCCGTCCCTATCACGCCTCCGCCTGGGCGCAATTGAACACCGCCTGGCTGATCGAGGGCGAGTTCGCCATCGAGCCCAAGGATCGGCTGGCGATCGACGATCCGCAGGGCGTATTCCTGGACAAGGGCGGGCGCATCTTCATCGCTGAGAAGGATGGTGAGGCAATGGGCTGTTGCGCCATGGTTCCGACCGACGACGGGGTGGAGGTCTGCAAGATGACGGTCACGCCCGCCGCGCGCGGCCTGGGGCTGGCGCGACGCCTGCTGGACGCCTGCGAAGCGGCGGCGCGGGAAATGGGCGCTGCCCGGCTCTACCTGGAAACCAACAGCGCCCTGAAGCCCGCGATCGCTCTGTATGAAAGCGCCGGCTTCATGCATCTGCCGCCACGGCCCACGCCCTATGCGCGCGCGGACGTCTTCATGGAGAAACGGCTTTAGCCGCTCCAGAGCGCGGCGATCGCCATGCTCCATATGAGCAGAATGCACAGGCCGTAGGCGATCTGATCCTGAAGCGAGCGGCGGGGTGGTTTGGGCGGTGGGTTCGGAAGCGGCATCGTCAAGCTTGAAGCCGATAGGCGACGACGGCGAAATCGATTAAGCGGGTGACGGTCTGTGAGGAGAGGTCACATGTCAGGTCGCGCGCCGCCGCCGCTGAATGCGCTGCGAACCTTCGAGGTGTTCGCTCGGCACGGCAGCATGACCCGTGCAGCAACCGAGTTGTGTGTCACCCACGGCGCGGTCAGCCGTCAGATCGCGGCGTTCCAGGCCTCACTGGGCGTGGCTCTGGTGACCGGGCCACGCCATGCGCTGACGCTGACCGAGACCGGCGCAACGCTGGCTGAGGGCCTGACGCCAGCGTTTAGCGCGATCACAGATGCGGTTGAGGCCGCGCGGCAGGGCGTGGCGCGGGAGATCGAGATTTCTTGTTTGGGCACCTTCGCCCTGAAATGGCTGATCCAGCGCCTGCCGGGGTTTCTCCAGGCCCATCCCGAGGTGCGGGTCCGGCTGTCGGAATCCTATGCGCCGGTCGATTATCGGCGCGATCGTTTCGACGGCGCAATCCGTATCGTGGAGCCGGATCAGCTTCATGCGCGAACCGAAGCGACGCCCTTCTTGGCTCAACATCAGGGACCGGTCGGATCGCCATCCATGATGGCTCAGCTGCCAACGATAGAAGCCTTAGCTAGCGCGCCGCGGCTGCATTCGGCGACATTCCGTAGGGCTTGGTCGGTCTGGGCTGAACTGGCCGGCGTGACCCTGCCGCCGGCGGCGATGGAGCGAGAATTCGCGCATAATCATTCGCTGGTGGAGGCGGCGATCGCTGGATTGGGCGTCGGTATTGCGCCTTGGGCCTTCGTGGCGCCAGACGTGATGGCCGGTCGGTTGGCCGCGCCGTTCGGCTTTGTCGAGCGGCCGTCCCGGTTCGTCTTTCTGCGGCCGGAAGGCCGCAAGGATGCGGCGGTGGACGCCTTCCGCGACTGGCTGGTTGCGGAAGGCGCGCGCAGTCCGTCGCCGCCTATTCCTTCGATAGGTCCTGGCGGTTGAACCAGACGATGGAGGCGGCGAAGGGGACGCCAATCCAGAGGGCCAGGCTGAGGACACCTTTGAGTACGGCATGGTCTGGCAGTTGCGCCGCCGATGCGCCGCCCTCTATGGCGGCCTTCAGCAGGTCGGTGGCCAGGCCGGGCGACAGCAGTGGCAGAAGCCAGCCGTCCGGCGTCACGCCCATCGGCAGCAGCAGTTGGGGCAAGAAGAACTGGGCCACGCCGATCACCAGCGGCGCGAACAGGGCCGCCAGCAACGAGCGCGTCACCACGGCGGCCAGAAGGCCGAGCATGGTGAACTGCAGGATGCGCGCCCAGGACGTAAGGGTCAGAAGGCCGAAGTCCGTCGCCGCTGCGCCGGTCATCGAGAAGGTGAGGGGGCGGCCGAACACCGCCGCCTGGATCACACTGGCGATCACGTCGGAGATCAGGGCGGCAATGGTCGCCAGCACGATCACCAGACCCACCACCGCGACCTTGCCGGTCAGCAGGTTCGGCCGGGTGTTGCGCGCGCTGATCAGCCGCCAGGTTTCCCAGCGATAGTCGCCGGCGTAGATGGTCGCCGCACCGATCAGGACAAACATCAGTATGGCCGGATTGGCGAAGTCGCCCGCGCTCTTGACCAGGGCCACGCCCAGATCGAGCGGGCCGCCCTTCATCATGTCCGGCGGCAGCTTGCCCGCCAGTTTCGCCTCGTTGGCCTTGGCGACCACGAAGCCCAGGGTGGCCAGGATCACACCCATGATCGGGATGAACAGCACGCTCCAGAACAGGGCGGTGCGGTTCTTGGACAGGCGGTAGGTTTCGGAACGGATCGCGTCAGCCAGCACGGTTTTGCTCCTGCACGCCGGTCCAGCCGGTTTCGCTCATGAAGACGTCTTCCAGGTCCGCGCCGATCCAGCGGGCTTCTTCGATATCGACTCCGCCCTCGACCAGAGCCTTGATGGCGGCGGCGGCCTCGGCGCGCGGCACGGCGGCCACAAGGGCATCGCCCTCCAGCGTCGCGCGCTCGCCCAGCACGGACATGGCCTTCGCCAACGGCGTGACCGACAGGCGAAGACGCTCGCCCGAGGCGGTCAGATCGGAGACGCGGCCCTCGGTGATCACCTTGCCCTTGTTGAAGATGGCGACGCGGTCGCAGACGCGCTGGACCTCCTGAAGCTGGTGGCTGGCCAGGATGACCGTCACGCCGTCGTGGTCGGCCAGGCTGCGGATCAGGGCGCGCATCTCCTGGATCCCGGGCGGATCCATGCCGCTTGTCGGTTCATCCAGGATGACCAGGTCCGGCTTGGTCATCAGGGCGGCGGCGACGCCCAGGCGTTGCAGCATACCGACCGAAAAGCCCTTCACGCGCCGATTGGCGGCCTCGGTCAGTCCGACGCGTTGCAGCCAGTTGTCGATCTCGGCCGAGGACACGCCGCCATGGGCGCGGGCCAGCCATTCCAGCACCTGGCGGGCGGTCATGAACGGCGGAAAGCGCGGCGTTTCGATCATCGAGCCCATGCGCCGCATCGAGGCTGGATCGCCGATCCGACCGCCCATCACCGTGGCCACGCCCTCTGTCGGACGAATCAGACCCAACAGGGTGCGAAACAGCGTCGATTTGCCCGCACCATTGGGACCCAGAATGCCGTAGACCCCGCCGCGCGGGATCGACAAGGTCAGGCCGTCCAAGGCCTTTACCGTCCCGTAGGTCTTGGTCAGGCCGCGAATGTCGATGACGGTTTCCATACGCCAAGCTTGGCGAGTGAACGCCGGTCGCACAAGCCGTCGCGTGGCTGTCGTCCATTAAGTTTAGGCAATGGTTCAGTGTCGCCTTGGAGTAAGCTCATGTCTCGTTTCGTCGCCGCCAGCCTGGCCGTGGCCGCCGCCTTCGCCGTCGCGTCCTGCGCCGGGGCCCCGCAGTCCGCCCTTACATCTCCGATTGTCGAGCAGGCCGCGCAGACGACCCGTCCCGATCTGGTCATCCTGGTGTCGATCGACGGCTTCTCGCCGGACTATCTGGGCAAGGGGCAGACGCCGGTGCTGGATGGACTGGTCGCCGGCGGCGCGTTCGGGTCGATGCGGCCGTCGTTCCCCAGCGTGACCTTCCCCAACCACTATACGCTGGTGACGGGACTGCACCCGGACCATCACGGGGTGGTCGGCAACCGGTTCACCGACGCGCAACTGGGCGCCTTCACCATGGCCAGCAAGGAAAGCGGCTTCTGGGATCAGGGCGAGCCGATCTGGGTCACGGCCGAAAAGGCGGGCGTGCGCACCGGCACCATGTTCTGGCCGGGATCGGAGGTCGAGATCCACGGCGTGCGGCCCAGCCAGTGGGCGCCGTTCGACCAGGGAATGCCGGGCGATGCGCGCGTGGATCGTCTGCTGTCGTGGCTGGACCTGCCGGTGGATCAGCGGCCGAAGCTGGAGACGCTGTATTTCGACATCGTCGACACCGCCGGTCACCGCAACGGCCCTGATGCGCCCGAGACGCGCGCCGCCGCGGCATCGGTGGACGCCTCGATGGCACGGTTGATCGAGGGGCTGAAGGCGAGAGGGCTTTATGATCGCACGATGCTGGTCGTGGTGTCGGATCACGGCATGGCCGCGACCTCGCCGGACCGGGTCGTGTGGATCGACGACATCATCGATCCGGCGGCGCTGAAGATCGGCTATGGCGGAGCGGTCCTGACCGCTGATCCGGCGCCAGGCCGCGAGGCCGAGGTGCAGCAGAAGCTGGTTGGACGCCATCCGCATATGGAATGCTGGAACAAGGCCGATGTGCCGGCGCGACTGTTCTATGGATCCAACCCCCGTGTGGCGCAGATCGTCTGTCTGGTCGAGACTGGCTGGTTGACGGCGACGCGGGATCGGCCGGTGACGCGAGCGGGCGGCGCTCACGGTTATGACAATCAGGCGCCGGAGATGGCGGCGATCTTCATCGCCCATGGGCCGGGCGTGGTCGCCGGGCGTCGGCTGACCGATATGGACAGTGTCGATGTGCAGCCCTTCCTGGCGCGGATGCTCGGGATTGCGGCGCCGGCCGGCGACGGGCGGGCGCAAGACACCTTGCCCGTCACCATGCCCTGATGGGGTGATTGGCGAGCCGACGATTTGAGCGCACACTGGTCGCCAGAGGGAGAGGGGCGAAGATGCGCAAGAGTCTGTGGGTCGCGACAGTTTCGGTCGCCTGTCTGATTGCGCCCGTGGCGGTCGCCGACGCCACAGCGACGGCGGCGACCCTGGCCCTGATCACCAATCCGCAGGTCTGCGGCCGGGTCGGCGCCGTCGGCGATGTCCAGCCGACACGCGACATGGTCATGGCCCCAGGCTTCGGCGACGAGGGTTTCGCGGTCGATACGAAGAACCCCGAGGCCCAGGCCTGGTTCGACCACGGCGTGCGGCTGCGCTGGGCGTTCGAGCATTCGGAATCGGTGCGGGCGTTCAGGAAGGCGAGGCAGTTGGACCCGTCTTGCGGGATGTGCGCCTGGGGCGAGGCCTGGGCGATCGGGCCGAACCTGAATGGCGGCGGCGGCGATCCCGAATCGATCGCCACAGGCCTGCGCGTCGCGCGTGACGCGCGGCGTCTGGCCCGCGACGCCACGCCGATGCAGCGCCAGATGATCGACGCCCTGATCCAGCGCTATTCCGGCAAGGAGAAGACCCGCGCCCTGCGTTACGCCCGCGCCATGGACCGGATCGCAAAGCGCCATGCCGACGACGTATCGGTTGCCTCGATCACCGCCGACGCCTGGATGCTCCAGCCCGAGGGCGAATGGTGGGACAAGGACGGCAAGGCGACCGATCCGGCCGTCACCCGCGCCATGGCGATCCTGGAGCACGCCCTGACGGTCAAGGCGAACGATCCGGGCGCCATTCACCTGTACATCCACCTGACCGAATGGTCGGACGATCCGCACAGGGCGCTGGCCTATGGCGAGCGGCTGGCCCTGCTGGCGCCGGGCGCCAGCCATCTGGTGCACATGCCGTCGCACACCTTCTATCGTGTCGGGCGCTACAAGGACGCGATGATGTCCAACGTCAACGCCGTGGCGCTGGACAAGAGCTACGACCAACTGGTCGGCCCGCCCGGGGGGATACGCGGCATGCGGCTGCATGCCCACAACATCCATTTCGGCATGGGCGGCGCCCTGATGGCGGGCGGAGCCGAGCGGGGACTGGAGCTGGCCGACTGGTATATGGCGACCTATCCGCAGCTGGCGGGACCGCCCGAGGCGGGCGAGGACGGCTATGTCGTCTATCGTCAGGTGATGGCGGCGGACGCCTATGCGCTTTACGGCCGGTTCGGATCGGACGCCCGGGTCGCGGCGCTGGCCGAGCCGGACGTGGGCCGTCCGCTGATGCGGGTCGGCTGGCGCTATGCACGGGGCGAGGCGGCGGCGCGGCGCGGCGATGCGGCGGCGGTTCGGATCGAGGCCCAGGCCATCGCCGCCCTGCTGGCGGACAAGGCGTTCAAGGGCCCGATGGCGGATCGTCAGACCGGTTTCGCCGAACTGTTCCAGAATGTGCTGGAAGGCCGCGCGGCCATGATCGATCAGGACTATCCCGCCGCCATCGCCGCCTATGGGCGGGCGGCGGCGATCCAGGCCATGGCGCCCGAGGGCGGCGATCCGCCGATGATCTGGTATCCGACGCGCCGAAGCCTGGCCGCCGCCATGCTAGCGTCCGGCGATGCGGCGGGGGCCAAGGCGAAGATCGGCGAACTGCTGAAGGATTGGCCGAACGACCCGTACAGCTACTACGTCCTCTACCGCGCCGAGCAGGCGCTGGGCGACGAGACTGCGGCCAATGACGCCCTGCGCCATGCCGGCGTCGAATGGATCGGCGGACAGATGAGTTTGGCCGAGGCCTAGCGCTCAAGGACGAAGACGGACGGCACGTCGCAGCGCCAAGTCTTCAGCCGCATCGTAATGGCGAAAGCCTCTATCTGTGAAAGCACGCCTAGACCGAAGGTGAACCACAACAGCCAGTTCGTCTGCCCCGTGACGAAGAGCTGAACAAAGAGCGCCCAGAGAAACAGGCAAAATAGCTTGGACAGCCAATGATGAGGCGACGCCTCGCGCCGGAAACGGGCGAAGCTGACGGCGTGGTTGGCGACCTCCAAAAGCACGAGGACCAAGATCAACGGCCCGACCACCGAAGCCAAGCCGGGATGCATCAGCCAAAGGGCCAAGGCGGCGCCTAACCAAAAGATCACGTCCGCCCGGCCGTCCCAGCGTCGAAGCGTCGGCGTGACGACCTTCAGCCGCCGCGCGATGACGCCGTCGAAGATGTCGGACAACACCGCCAGCGACAGCAAGATCGCGGCGGCTCCACCTGCCTGAGGGGCGATCAGCGACACGCTGACCAGCGCAGGCGCGCAGAGCAGCCGGAAGATGACGAGACCCCACGGCAGGCGGTTCAGCATCTAAACGATCAGCGCTTCGCTGCTTCGATCAGTTTGCCGATCTCGGCCGGGTCGATGCCGGGGCTGGCCTTGCCGTTGACGAAGAAGGTCGGCGTGCCGCGCAGACGCAGGGCGGCGGCCGTGGTGTGAATGTCGGCGATGTGGCGGGTGGTGTCGGGCGCGGCGATCGCGGCCTTGGCGCGGGCCATGTCCAGGCCGTGCGCCGCCAAGATGGCGTCGATCGCTTCGATCGATAGCGCCCGTTCGGTCATCAGGGCGTCATAGACCTCCAGATACTTGCCCTGCTGGTGCGCGGCGAGGGCGGCGCGGGCGGCGTATTGCGAGGTGATGTCGTCGCCGCGGTCCAGGATGGGCCAGTCCTTGAAGACGAAGCGGACCTCCGGATGGGCGGCCATTAGGGCGCGATAGTCGTGGGCCACGGCCTTGCAGCCGGGGCAGCGGAAGTCGAAGAATTCGATCACCGTGACCTTGGCGTTCGCTGGACCGAAGGCCGGATCGCGGGCGTCGGGCGCCAGGAGGCCGGCGTTGGCGGCGGCGGCCTGGTTCGTCTCCTCGACGGCGGCCTCGGCGTCCTTGGTCTGGAGCGCCATCTGCGCCTCCTGCAAGACCTCGGGATGCTCCAGCAGATACGCACGCACGTTCGATCCGCCGGTCAGATAGGGCGCGGCTGAAAAGCCCAGGGCGATGACCGACAGTCCCAGGGCCAGATAGCCGGCGCGGCCGCCGCTGAGCCATCCTGGCTTGGCGGTCTTGGGTTCGGGCGCAGGCGTGGGGGCGTCGTCGGTCATTCAGGCTCGCAGTCGGCGTAAGGGGTCAGTTGAGGGTGGCGGGCCGGCGCGCGGCGTCACGGCGGTCCAGGTCGTTGAGGTCGTCGGGCGTGGCGCCCGAGGCCAGGACGATATCGACGGCGCGGCGCCATTCGATCGAGCCCGGATCCAGCATGGAGCGGGCGCGCAGGGCGAATTGGGTGGCCTGTTTCTCGTCCCCGCCGGCGAAATAGTATTCCGCCGAGGCCAGGCGCGCCTCGCCCTCCTTGCCTTGCGAGGCATAGGCCTGGGCCAGCAGTCGCCAGGCCATGGTGTTGACCTTCTCGGCGACGACGGCGTGTTTCAGCTGATCGATGGCCTCGTCCAGCTTGGCCTTGTCGTTGGTCTCGATCAGGGCGTGGGCCAAGTTGACGCGCAGCAGGGGGGCGTCGGGCTTCAGGCGGACCGCCTCGCGGTGGGCGGCGACGGCCTCGGCCGGGCGACCTTCCTCGAACAGGATCTGGCCCTTCAGTTCCTGGAAATAGGGGTTGTTCACGTCGCCGGCGATCAGCGCATCCACCGCCGTCAGCGCCTTGTCCGTCTGGCCGTCGCGATACCAGGCGATGGCCCGCGCATAGCGGCCGGGCAGGGAGGTGTCGGTTGACGGATAGTCGCGCAGGGTGGCGTTCGGCGCATCCATGAAGGCGTGGATCTTGGCCAGGATCAGCGCGTGCTGCGCCATACGCTCGGGGCTGTCGCGATGGTCGTAGTGCGGCTGCTCCTGCACGTAGCGACGCAGGCTCTCAATCCGGTTCGACGACAGGGGGTGGCTGCGGAAATAGGGATAGCGGCGGGCGTCGGAGAAGACCTCCTGCGAGCGGAAGTTCTCGAAGAAGGACACCAGCCCGGCGCCGGATTCGCCGGCCGCCTCCAGCGCCCGCGCGCCCGAGATGTCGGCCTCGCCCTCTTGGCTCTGCATGTAATGCAGCGCGCCCAGAGCGCCGAAATACTGGCTGGAGCCCAGCAGGGCCACGCCTGCGTCCGGCGCGCCGGCGGCGATCGCCAAGGCGCCCAGCGCCATGGTCATGAACATCGGCTGTTTGCCGGCGTTCTCGGCCCCGTCGCGCAAGGTGTGGCGGTTCTTGATGTGGCCCGCCTCGTGCGCCATCACGCCCAGCAGTTCGCCGGGCGTCTTGGTGCGCAGGATCAGGCCGGTGTTGACGCCCATGATCCGGCCGCGTGTCGCAAAGGCGTTCAGGTCGTTGTCGTTGACCAGCAGGACTTCGATGTCGTTCGGGTTCAGCCCCATGGCCACGAAGACCGGGTCGGCCCATTCGCGCACGATGCCCTCGACCTCGGTGTCGCGGATCAGGCTTTGTGCGGAGGCCTGGCCGGCGACGGAAACAGCCATCAAGGCCGTCGCCGCCGCCGCCAGAGCGCGGGATGCAGATCGGGGAAGCCATCTCATGGCTCTACTCCAACAACCACCGGCCCCCGCCTGTATCCAGACAGTCTAATCGTGACCGATCAGCGGCGCCACCACCCGCGCTTGGGCTTTTCGGGCGGTGCGACGATCTGGTTCGGGTCTTCGGCGATGATGGCCTGAACGTCGATCTCCGGCGTGGGGGCGACGAAGGGCTCGGCCAGGACGGCCTCGGTCACTGGAACCGCCGT
>NZ_DLTK01000024.1:0-7710 GCF_002500885.1 Brevundimonas sp. UBA7838 | reverse complement strand
CCCGTCAGCACCAGCCGTCTCAGCCGCGTCCTCTGCTCGCCTGCGAACCACGGCCCTATGGCATAGCCCAGCGCCGCCACGCCGATCCACGGCAGCAGCGGATAGGAGGTCCTCGCCTGGGCGCTCCACGGCAAATCGATGAAACCGCGATCATGCAGTACGGCCCAGATCGCATGGCCCGGCTGTCCCGCCGCGATGGTGATCGGGTCCAGCAGATTGTGGCCCAGCACGATGACCAACCCAACGGCGATCAATACCGGACGCGGCAGATGCACCAGGGCCGCCAACGCGATCATCGACAGGCCGATGGCCCAGATCACCTGCAGATAGATCAACTCGGGCGTGATCGAGAAGGTCCAGGCGAAGTTGACCACCGTCAGCTCCAGCACGACCAGAAACAGACCGCGTTTCAGCAGGAAGGCCGATGCCGCGCCGGCTCCGTTGCCGCCGCCCGCCTGCTTGTTTCCGTACAGCCAGGCCCCCAAACCCGTCAGGGCCACGAACACCGGCGCGCACAGATGGGCCGACAGCCGGGTGAAGAACAACGCCGGCGAGGTCGCCTCCACATTCATCGGGTCCGAGACCTGGGCGTGGATGAAGAAGAACTCTCGCGCGTGGTCGACCAGCATCAGCAGGATGACCAGCCCGCGCAGGGCGTCGATGGATCGGATCCGACCGACCGCACGGCTTGGCGCGGCAGTCGAAGAAGCGGAGGCGGGAACAAGCGTTGCAGCGGTTGACATCATTAGGCGGAAGCGGATAGCCGATACAGTATAACATTTCAAACGGAGCCTGCCTTGTCCCTCCTTTTGAGCTGCGCCAGCGCGTGCCTGCTGGTCGCCGCCAACGCCCCCGCCCCCGTCGCTGTCGAGGCGGTCGAGCCCGAGCCAGTGGGGGAGATCGTCGTTCTGGGCCGCCGCTTGGCGCCGCGTGACCTGACCCTGGGCGCAGGATCGATCACCGAGGCCATGTCGCCGTCCAGCCGCTCCATCGAGAACGATCTGATCAAGGCCGTGGGCGCGACGCGCCTTGCCGATGCGCTGGAACTGGTCAGCGGCGTCAGCCAGCAGAACAATCGCGGCGGCGTCATGGACAACTTCGCCATCCGCGGCTTCCTGGGCACGCCCGACGGCGGGGCGGAATATTACGTCGACGGCTTTCTGGCCAATCGCGGCATGGCCCCGCCTCGCGACCCAGCGACGTCCGAGCGGATCGAGGTGCTGAAGGGGCCGTCCGGCGCCCTGTTCGGCGACATCGACCCGGCCGGACGCATCAATATCGTCTCCAAGACCCCCCGCTTTGCCGCCGCCGCCGCCTTTACCGCCACGGTGGGATCATTCGGCCTGCGCCGCGGCGAACTGGACCTGACCGGCCCGATCAACGACTCCCTGGCCGGACGGCTTGTGGTGGCGGGCGAGACCTCTAACGGCTGGCGGGACTATGTCGGCCTGGACCGCACCGTGGTGGCGCCGTCCCTGACCTGGCGTCCCACCGACGATCTGCGCCTGACCTATGTGGGCGAGTTCACAACTTTCACGACCCTGTTCGACCGGGGGATGCCGGCGATCAACGGCGACGCCCTGTTCCTGCCGCCCTCGAACTATTACGGCGAGCCAGGCGACGGCGTGACCCGCTTCCGCAACGAACGGCATCAGATCACCGGCGAATACCGGATCAATGACGACTGGAGCCTCAACGGCGGCGTCGCCTGGCGCGGCGGCTCGCTGAAGGGCCTGTCCAGCGATCAGTCGCGCCTGGTCGGCGACCAGCTGTGGCGTCAGCGTCGCGGACGCGACTTTTCGGTCGAGGACCTGTCGGCCCGGCTCGAGCTGAACGGCGTGGTCGAAACGGGGCTGGGCGTTCACAACCTCGGTTTCGGGGTGAAGGCCTATCAGCTGACCTATGGCGAGAAGTGGCTGCGCATCAATCCGACTGCGGCCAATCCCTATCCGATCAATGTCCTCAATCCCGTCTATGGCGCGGTCACGCCGCCGACGCCCCTGCCCTTCACCGACAATCTGGAAACGCGCGACGTCGTCACCTTGTACGCCCAGGATTTGTGGGAGGTGAACGACCGCCTCAGCCTGCTGACCGGGCTGCGGTTCGACGACTACAACCAGACCATCCGAAACAACCGCACCAGCGCCGTCGGCGAGGCCCGCGATACGCCCCTGAAATACCGCTTCGCCGCACGCTATCGCCTGACCGACAAACTGACCGCCCACGCCAGCTATGGTCAGTCGTTCGTGCTAAACTCCGGCACGGGTTGCGACGGCTCCGGCTTCGCGCCCGAGGATGGCAAGGGCTACGAGATCGGCCTGGCCGGCGCCTGGGACGGACTGGACCTCGCCGCCACCGTCTTCGACATCGAGAAGTCGAACATTCTGACGACCGATCCCGTCGATCCCAACTTCCTGGCTCCGGTGGGCAGGCTGACGACGCGCGGGATCGAACTGGACGGCGCCTTGAAGATCGACAACGTCTGGCAGGTGGTGGCCAACTACGGCTGGACCGACGCCAAGGCCGACGACAGCGCCTTCGCCACCGACGCCGTGCTGAACGTGCCCGAACATTCCGGCTCGCTGTTCGTGATAGGTCGCTTCCCCACCATCCACGGCACGACCTGGTCATTCATGACCGGCGCGGCCTACGTCGGCGACCGGGCCGGCGGCCTGGCGCTCGGCGCGCCAGAACTGCCTGCCTATTGGAAGGCCAAGGCGGCGCTGGACTACGGCCTGACGCCCCAGGTCACGGCCCGCGTCGAGGTCGACAACCTGTTTGACAAGCGTTACGCCGCCAGTTCCTACAGCGCCCTGTGGATCTACCCCGGCGCCCCGCGCAGCGTCCGCGCCTCGCTCAGGATCGCCTTGTGAGGCGTCTGCTCAGATGACGAAGTCGTACACCACATCGGCCAGGGTGTGATCCATGGTGCGGGCCGGTTCGGCGTTGGTCGGGCAGTTGACCAGCCGGGCCGGCACCCCCGCCACAGTACAGCCGGACGGCACGGCCTTCAGCACCACCGAGCCCGACGCCACCTTGGCGTAGTCGCCGACGTGGATATTGCCCAGCACCTTGGCCCCGGCGCCCAGCAGAACGCCCTTGCCGATCTTGGGGTGGCGGTCGCCGCGTTCGGCGCCCGTCCCGCCCAGGGTCACGCCGTGCAGCATCGACACGTCGTCGCCGACCACCGCCGTCTCGCCGATCACGATGCCCGTGCCGTGATCCAGAAACAGCCCCTTGCCCATCTGCGCGGCCGGATGGATGTCCAACTGGAACAGTTCTGAGATCCGGCTCTGGAAGTGGAAGGCCAGCGTCTCGCGCCCTTGCCCCCACAACCAGTGCGCCACGCGCCAGCCCTGCAAGGCCTGGAAGCCTTTGAAATACAGGAAGGGCTGCAACAGGTTGCGGATCGCCGGGTCGCGTTCGGCCACAGCCTGCAGATCCGCCTCCGCCGCCTCGACCATCGACGGGTCCGCCTTGAACGCCGACAGACAGACTTCGCGCACCGACATGGCGCTCATCTCGCCGTCCGCCAGCTTGCGCGCGATCTGAAAGCTCAGCGCGCCCGCCAGGTCGTCGTGCGACAGGATCACCGCATTCATCTGCGAGCCCAATTGCGGCTCCTCGCGCGACGCCGCCTCGGCGGAGGCGCGTAGCTGACGCCACACGCTGTCCATTTCGATTTCTGCGACGACTTCCAGCTTGGCCATGATCGGCTCCTTCGGCGACATCATACGCGCCCCAGCAAAGCGCGCGCCAGCGCCTCGGGCAGTTCACCGTTCATCGCCATATGATAGGCTTTATAGGCTGTCGCCACCGTCAGGCTATCGCGCACCGTTCCCCGCCCGATCTCGTCCAGCAGATCCAGGAACGGCACCCGCGCCACGGCGATGATCTCGGTGGGATCGGGATCGATCGGCGCGGGCGACAGGCCCCAGGCGATCCAGGTCATGCCGATCTCGTCGGTGATGGAGTTCGACATCTCGACCTTCAGCGCCGGCAGCCAGTGTTCGGCCTGCAATCCCGCCTCTTCGGCCAGTTCGCGCCGGATGCCGTTGAAAGGATCCTCATCCAGCGGCGCACCGCCTTCGGGCATTTCCCAGCTGTAGTTAGCGTGGGCGAACCGCTGCTGGCCCACCAGGGTCACCGTCCCGTCGTCGTGGACGGGCAGGACGCCGGTCCCGACGTTCTTGAACCGCACGACGGCATAGTCGGCCTTCATCCCGGTCGGCGCCGTCGCCGGGTGCCGGGTCAGGGCCATCCAAGGGCTGTCGAACACCGTCTCGGTCCCGTCGCTGCGCCACGCCGGCGGTTTCGCCAGCCCCTCAGCCCATTTCGGTTCGTCGGATTTGCGCATGAGCCACCTATGGCGAAGACGCGGATGAAAGCCTAGCTAGACGGCATGGTCGCGCTCAACGAACCCCTGCCCCCGCCCGTTCCGTCAAAAGATTTCCGTGACCGCCTGGCCCAGCGGCGCTCCGCCCCGGCCCAGGCCCTCGTCGCGCCGGGCCCGTCCGAGGCCGAACTGGACGAGATCCTGACCCTGGGCGCCCGCACGCCCGACCACGGCAAGTTGTTCCCGTGGCGGTTCGTCGTCCTGGGGCCTCAATCGCGCGCCGACATCGCCGCCCGCCTCGCCGTGCTGGTCGAACTGCGCAACGGCCCGGCCAAAGATCAGGCCGTGCTGGCCAAGCTTACCGCCGCGCCCGTCACCATCCTGGTCGTCTCGACGCCGGTCGAAGGATCCAAGCCGATCTGGGAGCAACAGCTGTCGGCCGGCGCCGTCTGCATGAACCTGGAACACGCGGCCTCCGGCTTCGGCTATTCGTCGAGTTGGATCACCGACTGGTATAGCTACGAGCCCCAGGCCACCGCCCTGTTCGGCCTGACCGAGGGCGAGAGCGTCGCCGGCTTCATCCACATCGGCACGCTGGATGAACCCGCGCTGGAACGCCCGCGTCCCGACCTGGCCGCCAAGGTCACACGCCTGCCGTAAGCGGGTGACATAAGGTCGCCCTACGTCGGTTTGACCTCGACCGACCCCGCCTTCCTCCCCCAAGGCCTTCGTATGGATTCCCTGTTGCAAGCCGTGGGCGATTTCGTCGCCCGCAACCATATGTGGGCCGGCGTCATGTTGGGCCTGGTCGTGTTCGTCGAGTCGCTGGCGGTCGTCGGCGCCTTCGTGCCAGCCACCGGCCTGCTGGTCGCTGCGGGCAGCCTGATCGCGGCCGGCGTGCTGGACCCTGTCAATGTCATCGTCGGTTGCGTCATCGGCGCGGTGATCGGCGACGCCATCTCCTACTGGGCCGGACGTCGACTGGGCGTGCGCTTCCTCCAGCGCCCGATGTTCAAGGCGCACCGCCGTCGCATCGCCTGGACGCGGTTGTACTGCCGTCGCTACGGCGTCATGTCGATCTTCGTCGGCCGCTTCTTCGGTCCGTTGCGCGCCTTCGTGCCGCTGACCCTGGGCATGCTCAGGATGCGTCAGCGAGCCTTCCAGTTCGGCAATGTCACATCCGGGATCGTCTGGGTGCTGGCCATGCTGGCGCCGGGCTATCTCGCCGCCCAAGGCCTGGCGAAGATGGAAGTCCTCAGCGAGGCCCATGGCCCCACCCTGCTGATCGGCGGCCTCGCCGTCACCATCCTGGTCGTCGCCGTGGTCTATCGCCTGGTAAAGGCCCGCATGAGCCGCAAGTCCGCCATCATGCGCGGAGCGCTACAGGGCCGCTAGGTTCCTCTTCCGGTCGGTGCACCAACGAGACCAGCACCACCGAGATGATCATCAGCAGGAACCAGCTGCCCAGCTTGGCCAGGGACACCATTTCCCATCCGTCGGCTTGGCCCGGATAGACCCAGGCCCGCCCCAGCGTGCCCAGGTTCTCGGCGAACCAGATGAACAGCGCCACCAGGAAATAACCCAGCAGCAGCGGCATCGACCGCCGCTTCCGGTCCGCCGTGAAATAGAACCATCCCCGCCCGAACAAAACGGCGGTCGCGATGAACAGCGCGATGCGCACGTCCGGCAGCCAGTGATGGGCGAAGAAGTTGACGTAGATGGCCGCCGCCAGCACCCAGGTCGTCCACAGCGGCGGATACCTCCGCACCCGGATATGGAAGATGCGCTGCACCCGCGCGATATAACTGCCCACCGCCGCATACATGAAGCCCGAGAATAGCGGCACCGCCCCGATCCGCAGCAGACTGTCCTCGGGATAGACCCACGACCCGTGCGCGGTCTTGAACAACTCCATGATCGTCCCCGCCACATGGAACAGGAAGATCACCCGCGCCTCTTCCCAGCTCTCCAGCCGGAAGATCAGCATCGCCGCCTGGATCACCACCGCCCCGACCGCCAGGAAATCGTAACGGGACACCGGCGCCCTCTCCGGCCAAAGCAGAAACGTCCCCAGGATCAGGGCCAGCATCAGCCCCCCGAACATACACGCCCACCCCTGCTTCAGCCCGAACCACAAGAACTCATAGGCCTGGCGCCGCGCCCACGACCGATCCGCCCACGCCTCCGCCCGCGTCATCAGACGGCGCCCCCAGGCTTCGAGCGGAAGTGCGTGATTCATCGCATTACCCGTGACGGCGCAGCGAAAAACTTCAAGAGCGGACCGCTCCCGCGCTGCGGAGTTTCAACCGCACGAAAGGAACCCGCGAGCGAATTTCCTGTTCGACATCAGTCTTTAACGCCTGCCGCCTTAGACTTGCCGGCCAGTAGGAGAAGCTTATGTCTTGCGCAGGCTGTAAGGATGGGGCGGGTTTTGACCTGCCGATCACCATGGCGTTCCAGCCGATCGTCGATGTGACGACCCAGACGGTCTTCGCCTACGAGGCTCTGGTGCGGGGCAAGGACGGCCGGGGCGCGGGCCAGGTTCTGTCGCATATCTCCCACGACAACCGCTATGCTTTCGATCAGCTGTGCCGCACGACCGCCATCGATCTCGCCGCCGGTCTGGATATGACGGCGCGCGGCGCCAGCCTGTCGATCAACTTCCTGCCCAACGCCGTCTATGAGCCGCGCGTTTGCATCCGCGCCACCCTGGCGGCGGCGATGCGCACCAACTTCCCGGTGGATCGGATCATTTTCGAGTTCACCGAGAGCGAGGTGATGGACACCGACCACATCCTCAACATCCTGCGATCCTATCGCGCCATGGGCTTCAAGACCGCCATCGACGACTTTGGCGCCGGCTATGCGGGTCTGGGCCTGCTCACCCTGTTCCAGCCCGACATCGTCAAACTGGACATGGCCCTGGTTCGCGACATCGACACCAACACGGTCAAGCGCACCATCGTGCGCAACACGCTGAACATGCTGCGGGACCTGGGCATCCAGCCCGTCTGCGAAGGCATCGAAACCTTGGCCGAACATGATGTCGTGCGCGATCTCGGCGTCGATTTGATGCAGGGCTATCTGGTGGCGAAGCCGGCCCTGGAAGCCCTCTCGCCTGTCGCCTGGCCTGACCAGGCTGCGCCTGCGGCCCTGAGCGCCTGATCGCCACGCGCGCGCCGCTGAACGGCGGACGCGCCCACTCTGACTATCCCCGCCCGCGATAGGTCGGCACGCCCTGGTCCGGCAGCCACAGGCCCTCGGGCGGCGCTCCGGTCTGCCAGAAGACGTCGATCGGGATGCCGCCGCGCGGATACCAGTATCCCCCGATCCTCAGCCATTTGGGCTTAAGCAGGTCGGCCAGCTTGCGGCCG